>NZ_JBVVQQ010000014.1:0-157719 GCF_055811135.1 Mesorhizobium sp. WSM4817
TCCCACCGTTTTTTTCATGGGGGGTCTGGGGGGCGCCCCCGGCCCACCCCCCCCCCCCCCCCCGGGCCCCGGGGCCCCCCCCCCCCCCGCCCCGCGCGCCCGGCTTCGTCCTTGGGTGGGGGCCGGTCTTTTTGCCTGTCCCCGATTGGATCCGGTTCGTAGTCACCGGCTGGCTACAGGTTGGCAATACCGGCTTTCAGCAGTCCCTCGCGGACGTGCTGCACATCAGACTTCTGGGCATAGTGCAGGGTGGCGATAAATGAATCGAGGTCGAACTGGGGATCGAGCGTTTTGATCTTGCGCAGATGCGCCGCGGCCGCGATTTCGTCGCCGAGCCAGCCGTAGCAGGCAGCGGCGAAAGCGTGCTGAACCGAGTCCATGGTTGACAAATGCATGAAAGCTTCGATCGCCTCGCCATACTGGCGCGCGGCGAAATGCGCCTTTCCCAGATGGCTCCAGAACCTCTCCGGGTGGTGCGGGTTCAACTGCATTGCCTTGCGGATCCATTCAATTCCCTCTTCCGGCCTTCCCAGCCACGTCAACAACTCGCCTTGCTGCACCACCACGAGGTCGTAGTTGGGATTGAGGGCGAGGGCGCGCTCTTGATGGTAGCGCGCTGTGGTCAGCTCATTGTTGTTCACGTTCACGGCGGCGAGGATGCGGTGGACATCGGCATCGTTGTCGTCCAGCGCCAGCGCCCTGTCCAGCGCTGCCAAGATGTCGTTCCAGACGGCATCCCTGTCTTTGCACCAGTTATGGACCCAGGCCTGGCCAAGAATGCAGGCGCGCCAGGCATGGGCATGGGCATAATCGGGGTCGAGCGCGACGGCCCTGCCTATCAAGGTTTGCGCGCGTTCATTATCCTCAATCGTGCCTCGGTGATGCAGCACCTTGGCAGCAAGAACACATTCATACGCGGCCATGTTTGCAGGTTTCGCCCGCGCGAGCTGGTCCCGCTGAGCCGCCTCGACACGACCGGGCAGCGTGGCTGCGATCGCCGCGGTTACCTCATCCTGAATCGCGAATATGTCGTCCAGCTTCCGGTCATATTTGTCTGCCCAAATATGAGCGTCATTCGCCGTGTCGATGAGCTGAACCGTCACGCGCACCCTGTTGCCGATCTTGCGAACGCTTCCCTCCACCAGGTATTGGACGTCGAGTTTCTCGGCCACCTCGCGCACATTCACGGCGCGGTTCTTGTAGACGAAGCTGGAATTGCGCGAGATGACGAACAGTTCATGATGGCGGGACAGTTCGGTGATGATGTCCTCGGTCAGTCCGTCCGCGAAAAATTCCTGCTCGGGGTCGCCGCTCATGTTGTTGAATGGCAGCACCACTATCGAAGGTTTCGAGATGGATCGCTTTGCCTCGACTTCTGGCAGGACATGACTGTCAAACCCAACGCGATAGAGGCGAACCGGGCGGCTGATGTTCTTTAACGTCTTCTCGCCCAAATCCTCCATGGCAATTTCGAGACGGTCGGCAATTTGGGTCGCCACCGCTGCGGTCACGCAGATACCGCCGACGTCGGCGAGTTGCTCGATGCGCGAGGCAATGTTGACGCCGTCGCCAAAAATGTCCTCATCGTCGAAAATGATGTCGCCGAGATTTATGCCGATCCTGAATTCGATACGCCGTTCTTGCGGCACATCCGAATTGCGCCGTTTCATGCGCTGTTGGATTTCCACGGCGCATTTCACGGCATCGGTCACGCTCTGGAACTCAACGAGCATGCCGTCTCCGGTGGTCTTGATGATCCGGCCCTTGTTCTTCGCGATGGCGGGATCGACCAGTTCTATGCGATGGGTCCGAAGGCGTGCGAGCGTGCCGGATTCGTCGGCCTCCATTAGCCGACTGTAGCCCGCCATATCGGCAGCCAGAATTGCGGCTAGTCTCTGTTCCATCGCCTGAACCAAAAACCAAGCCTATCCTTCCTGGGCTGCCAAATCCAGCAATTTGGGCATGTGGCTGATCAAGGGCGCCGGCTATCTGAAGCGGGCTAATGGCGTGCTGCGCGGCCCGCGCATCGGCACCGCCTTCCAGGGCACGCCCTATGACCATGCGGGATGGACTGCCGCTCTCCGGCAAGGGCGGGTTCCTCCGCACTAAGCAGCTGCTGCGCGATGGTCGATGTAGTCGAAGCGCGGCCGACGTACTTTCGAATGTGTCGGAACTGGGTCGCAACGAAGTCGCGATTGAGCCAGCTAACGCAGCGTCATTCAATCAGTTTTACCACGCGAACCGCTCTGTCGTTCCAGCCAGAAAATGCTTGAAAAGCCGGCCGCGCACGATGTTCCACGCAAAAATGGGAGTGAGCGGATGTCCATAACAGGCACCCGGAGTGTAGACTCCGGCGTATTTTGGCCGGCTGTCATCATAGCTGGCGGCTTTGTGCTTTGGGGCGGCCTCGCTCCTGACAGTCTCGCCACAGTGGCGACAGCGACCTTGAATACGATCATCAAGACATTCGGCTGGATGTTTGTCGTTTCGACGGCGTTCTTCCTGATGTTGGCTGTTTTCCTGGCGGTTGGCAGGTTCGGCAAGATCAAGCTCGGGCGAGATGACGAAAAGCCTGAATTTTCGACCGTGTCATGGGTCTGCATGATGTTCAGCGTCGGGATGGGCATCGGCCTGATGTTTTGGGGAGTGGCCGAACCGGTCTTCCATTTTGGCGCGCCACCGCACGGAATGGCGGAGCCGCAGTCAAGGGAGGCCGCGGTCGTGGCAATGCAATACGCCTATTTCCATTGGGCGCTGCACCCGTGGGCGATCTACGCGGTTGTTGGATTGGCGCTTGCGTACTTCAGTTACAGGCGCAACCTGCCGACTTTGATGTCGAGTGCCTTCCAGCCTCTGCTCGGTAACCGCATCCACGGCCCGATCGGCCGGGCGATCGACGTCCTCGCAATCATCGCGACACTGTTTGGAACGGCCACTTCGTTGGGACTTGGCGCTCAGCAGATCAACAGCGGGATGAACTTCCTCTGGAATACCGGCGAGTCCGCAACAATTGCACTGACGATTATCGCGGCATTGACCGTTCTATTCATCCTGTCGGCGGTTTCCGGGGTTGGCAAGGGCGTGCAATTCCTGAGCAACCTGAACATGGTCATTGCTCTGCTGCTCCTGCTCTTTCTGGCGATCATTGGACCGACCGTGTTCATATTCGACACGCTGATCGAATCGCTTGGCTACTACCTCAGCGACCTGGTCTCGATGTCGTTTCGCACGGCAGCATTCAGCGACGGAAAGTGGCTTGGCAGCTGGACCATCTTCTATTGGGCCTGGTGGATATCCTGGGCTCCCTTTGTCGGCGTTTTCATAGCTCGGATCTCTCGGGGCCGCACAATCCGCGAGTTTATCGTTGGCGTGTTGCTCATCCCCAGCGCTGTAACCTTCTTTTGGTTCACCGTCATGGGCGGAACTGCACTTCACTCCGAACTGATGGGATTGGGCGGACTTGTCGAAGCCGTCAACGAAAAGGGCGCTCCAGTATCGCTGTTCGCGCTTCTTGCCCAATATCCGGCCACCACGCTGACATCGACCCTTGCGATGTTCCTGGTTGCAATATTCTTCGTGTCGGGAGCTGACGCGGCTTCCGTTGTCATGGGAATGCTCTCTTCGCGCGGAACTCTTCACCCAAGGTCCGGGATCGTGGTTCTGTGGGGCATTTTGGCCGGAGCCTCTGCTTGTGTGTTGCTGGTGATGGGTGGCTTGGCTGGGCTCCAGACTGCATCCATCGTCGCGGCCGCGCCGTTCCTCCTCGTGATGGTTGGGTTATGTGTGTCGCTGTGGATGGGACTTCTTGATGATATCGAAGTCCACGGGCGGTTTAACGAATTGGAGGCTGCTCCCACGGTCCCGACGCAGCCGGTGTGAACTCCGAAAGCAACAACGTTGCTCGGGCTTGTTCCGCGCAACTTTTGGTAGCAAAGTGCGAGTTCGATACGCGCGCTGGAACGTCCACACATGGCGCGTCCGAGCCGGCCGGTCAGACCGGCCGCACCAGAACGTGTTTTTTCTTGCCGAGCGACAGCTTTACGACCTGTTCCGGACCTAGATCCTCAAGCGTCACCAACCGGCGATCGTCGGACACGGACTGGTCGTTCAGCCGCACGGCGCCGCCCTGGATGTGTCGCCGCGCCTCGCCGTTGGACGCGGCAAGCCCGTGATGGCGAGCGAGGACGGACGCGTGGTCGGCGTCCATCGCAATACCGGGGAGCGCAACGGCAAACGGCTGGATGTGCTCTGTTGCATTGTCTTCGACATCAAGAATGGCAAGGTGATTGACGGCCGGGAGCACTTCTACGACCTCTACGCCTGGCATGCGTTCTGGGCTTAGCCTCGCGAGTTATCGGGCGGCACGCGAGACTGCCCCGGGGTCCGGCCCGGATGGGTCAGCTCAGGGGCGCTACTTGCTCGTTGGGACGAGACCAACGACCGCTTCCCACACCCTAACCCGTCCTTTTTCAGCCTTATCATGAATGTCGCGGAGGCTTGTAAATCAGACATTGCGCTGGCGCGGTTCGAGCGCTCCAGTTAATTCGAGCATCTGATAGCCGGCCAAGAGTGTGATCAGAGATCCGACAGCCCAAGAGCGTCCTTTCCCGCAATGCCTTGACCATCTATCCCGACAGCGGTGCCGCAATAACGCCTCCAGCGATCAGGGCGGCGACCGAAGTTGGGTAGCCGCAGAATCCGCCGGCGTGCTCCCAACGGCCGGTAAAACAGAATGCATTGGTTTAAAGGGCGGCCATGGGCACTTCCGCGAGATTGCTCCCAGCGGTTGTCGGTGCTAAATTTGGTAGAAGCTGCCGCACTGATGTGTCCGAGTGCGCCGCCTGCCGCCGCCGATGCGTTCTTAGAGTGGCCTAAAGAGGTGGGAGGGTTTGGAGACCGGGACGATGAGCTTGACGCGCCGCGATGTGTTGATCGCCGGGAGTGTGGGGTTTGCCGGGGTCGCGCTCTTCTCGCCGCGGAGCGCGCGTGCGAACGATGAAGCGTTGGATCTCATCGAGCAGCTCACCGGACGGACGGCCACGGTGTCGGATCGCCTTCACCTGATAATGCCGACGGACTTCCCGACCGGCTACACCGTGCCCATGACTCTTTACATCGACAGCCCCATGACCGAGGCCGACCATGTAAGGCAGATGCGCGTGTTCGCGCCGCGGAACCCGCTCATCGAAGTGGCCAGTTTCCACTTCGTCCCGCAACGCAGTCTGCCCCGCGTGTCGACGCGCATCCGGCTTGCCAAACCGCAACACGTCGTCGCTGTCGCTGAAATGAATGACGGCATTTTGCTGATGACCACGACGTGGGTCCGTGTCGCCACGGATGGCTGTGCCTGAGGATCGGAGAGAGACTGTGACCACCGCGACACCACGCGTGATCGTGCCAAACGCTGCGGCGAAGGGGGAGATTTTTCAGGTCAAGACCATTATCAGCCATGAGATGGAAACGGGGCTACGCCATGATGATCAAGGCAATGTAATCCCGCGCAAGATCATCAACAAGTTTGTCTGTCGCTACAACGAAACTGTGGTGTTCAGTGTCGATCTTCACGAGGCGATTTCGGCCAACCCGTTCTTCGAATTTTCCTTGCGCGCGACGGAGAGCGGCCGGCTCGATTTTGTCTGGGAAGAAGACGGGGGTGGCGTCTATATGTTGTCGCACCAGTTCACGGTCGGTTGAGGTGTCGACGCAATCGAGCTGCGCGAATTATAGCGTGACAAGTTGAGTGGGAGCGTGACCGGAAAACTGCGAAACAGACGGGTATTCAGCATGCGCCCCGTCGCGAGATCTGCGATTGCCACGGGCCTCGTGCTGCTCTTCAGCCAATCCGGCGCGGCGGCGGGGCCCGATCAAGGCGCTCAACTCGCCGCAATCTGTGCGTCCTGCCATCGTCTCGATGGCGGCGGCACAGGCATTCCCAGCATCATCGGGCTTGGTGAGGAGAGGCTTACCAACGCCCTGCTTGCCTACCGGGCGAGCGAGAGTCCAAATCACATCATGCACGTTATCGCGCTGTCGCTCAGCGACGAGGAGATCGCGAGCGTCGCGCGCTATGTCGCAGCGCAGGGAAGTAACCCGCGATGAAATCCTGGACTCGTCGCGAGTTCGGCCGCCTCACCGGAGCAGCGTTGTTAACGGCGCTCAACCAGCCGAAGGCGCGGGGCCAGGCCAAGGCGCGTGTCGTCGTGATCGGCGGCGGCATCGGCGGCGCAACGGTCGCCAGATATCTCGCCGCCAGCGCCACGGCTATCGAGGTGACCCTGGTTGAACCGCGGCAGAGCTACGCGACCTGTTTCTTCAGCAATCTCTATCTCGCCGGGCTGCGCCCGTTCGAATCGCTCAGTCATGGTTATGAAGCGCTGGCAAAACAAAATGGTATCATCGTCATTCATGAGTCCGCCGCGGCGATTCACCCGGCGGCGAAAACCGTTGCGCTCAACAACGGTTCAAAGCTCAGCTACGACCGTCTCGTTGTCGCGCCAGGCATCGCATTCAGGGATCGGGCGCTTAAGGGCTATGACGAAGCGGCGATGGAGATCATGCCGCACGCCTGGAATGCAGGACCGCAAAGCAAGCTGCTGCGCCGGCAACTGGAAAGCATGGAGGACGGCGGGCTGTTCGTGCTCGTTGCTCCGCCGAATCCGTTTCGCTGCCCGCCCGCCCCCTACGAGCGCGCTTCCCTCGTCGCATCCTATTTCCAGCGCCGCAAACCCAAGGCCAAAATTCTGATCCTCGATGCCAAAGACAGCTTCAACGCGCAGGACCTGTTCCAGGACGCTTGGAACCGCCACTATCCGGGAATGATCGAATGGCTACCGGCTCAGTTCACCGGCGGGGTCACGGCAATCGACGCGAAGACCCGGTCGGTGATCACCGCGGGAGCTACATTCAAGGCCGCGGTGGCCAATGTCATCCCGGCGCAAATGGCCGGGCGCTTGGCGCAGCAGGCGGGGCTCGCCAATCGGTCGGGCTGGTGTCCGGTCGATCCGGTCACCTTCGAATCGGCGCTGCAGCCCGGCGTCCATCTGGTCGGTGACGCGATCATCGGCGGGGATATGCCGAAATCCGCCTTCTGCGCCAACAGCCAGGCCAAAGCCTGCGCCTTTGCCATCGCGGCCGATCTCACTGGATCAGCGCGTTTCCCGGCGCATTTGTTCAACACCTGCTACACCTATCTCGCCCCCGACGATGCGTTCAGCAACGCCATCAGCTTCAAGCCCGTCGACGGGAAGCTCAAGAGCGTCATCAGCTTCGTCAGCAAGGTCGAGGAAAGCTCCGAGGTCCGCCGGCAGGCTGCGCGCGCGGCGGAAGGCTGGTATGACGCCTTCACGCACGACGTGTTTGGCTGAAACGAAACTCAACTCCGCTCGACGGCCGGGCCGGCCATTGCGGAAATGCCGGCGCCATCGTGGGTACGCTGCGACTTGGTGCCGGATCGTTGCTCCGGGATCAGCGCTGGAACAGGATCGGGCAGCCGCTCCAGCCGCAGCGAATTCACCACCACGAGAATGCTCGAGCCGGCCATGACCGCCGCCGCAAGGATTGGCTGCAGAAGTCCGAATGTTGCGAACGTCAGGGCGACGAGGTTGTAGCCGAACGCCCACATAAGGTTGGTCAAGATGGTCCTGCGGACCGCACGGGCCACGTCGACGATCCAGGGCAGCATCCACAATCCGTCCGCAGGGAGCACGAGCGCTGCAGTCTCGCGGGCGAGATCGGTGGCGGAGCCGACGGCAATACCGACATCTGCGGCGGCCAGGACCGGCCCGTCATTCAGTCCATCGCCGACCATCGCCACCGAACCGTGGTCATGGCGGAGCCGATCCAGGGCCAGCCGTTTGGCCTCCGGCGAAAGGCCCGCTTGGACGTCCTTGATCCCGACCAGAGCCGCGATCCGCTCCGCCGCTTGCGCCAAGTCGCCGGTCAACAGCGTGGCGTCGAGCCCGCGCCCACGCAGGGCCGCGATCGCGGCATGCGCCTCGGGAAGCGGTGAATCATCGAGCGACAGCACGGCGTGAACCTGCTCGCCCCAACCGACATAGACCACCGAATAACCGCTCGCCTCCAGCGACCGCGCACGCTCAGTCAGCGACGGGGGAAGCGGCCAGCCCAGATCATTCATCAATCTGCCGTTCCCTGCCGCTACGGGCCGGCCTTCGGCGCTGCCGCGGACGCCACGGCCGGGAACCGCCCGGACATCGCGGGTGACGAGCGGCGTGATGCCGCGCTGAGCGGCGGCTGCCGCGATGGCCCGCGCCAGACCATGCTCGGAAAGTCGCTCCAGACCGGCGGCGCGCGCCAGCACTTCGTCGATGCCGACCTCCTGGCAGTCGACGCCGACGAGACGCGCTTTGCCCGCCGTCAGAGTGCCGGTCTTGTCGAAGGCGAGCAACCGGACACGCGCGAGGGTCTCAAGCACGCCGGGGTCGCGGACAAGGCAGCCGTGCCGTGCCAACCGGCCGATGCCGAGTGATGCCGCCATCGGAGCAGCGAGGCCGACGGCACAAGGACAGGCAACCACCAGTACCGAGAGGCCAATCAGCAACGCCCGATCGAACGGCAATGACTGCGCCCAGTAAACGATCGTCAGCCCGCCGAGGGCGAGGACGAGCGGCACGGACACGCCAACGACGCGATCGGCAAGGCGCTGGGTTGGACTGCGACGGCCCAACGCTTCGCGCACCGATCGGCAAATCTGTGCCCAGCGGGTTGCAGTTCCGTCACCGCTGCTTTGGATCAGGAGCGGGCCGTCGATATTGATACTGCCGGCAATCACCATGGAGCCGGCGCCCTTGGTCACTTGCCGGCTTTCTCCGGTAATCACGGCTTCATCGGTGTTCGATTCCCCCTCGACAACCACGCCGTCGACCGGAATGCGCTCGCCTGGCCGGACCCGCACCAGCATGCCGGCCGATACCTCTCGCACCGGACGGCGGATCTCTGCCGCGCCATCGACCACGGTCGCGCTCTCGCTTTCTGCAGCCAGAAGAGGTTCGAGGTCGCGCGCCGCCCTGGCGCGGCCAACAGCCTCGAGATAGCGGCCAACGGTGAACAGCATCAGCACCATCACGGCGGTGTCGAAATAGACATGCGTGCTGCCCTCGAACACGGCAAATGCTGAATAGAGGTAAGCGGCAGCGACGCCAAGCACGATGAGTGCCGACGACGTCACCCGTCCCTGAATGCCATTGAGCCACATTTCGCGCAGATAGGGTCCGCCGAGAATCACCACCGCCGGCGTCGCGAAGATCCAGAGCAAAAGGTGAATCCACGGCAGCACGCCCGCATCGACGCCGGTGAACGCGTCCGAATAGAGGAGGAGGCTGAACATCATGATATTCATGGAGAGAAAGCCTCCCACGCCGAGCTGGATCAGAAGCCAGGCCGCTTCCCACTCTTCGCGTCTGCCGCTCTTCACCTGAAAGGCGATGCAACAGCCGTAGCAGCAGAACGCGCAAGCCTCACCGTTGAGCCTGCGCTCCATCGGGCGCAGGCCGACGGGCAGCGAACAATGGCTACAGAGGAGATCGCCATGCGCAGTCATGCGGGATGTCCGCCCAGCCAGGCAAGGCCGATATGCGCACCGGAAGGCAGGAGACCACGGCCGAGCGTGATGAGACCGAGCAAAAGAATAAAGCCACCAGCCAGCCGCACGCCGCGCCGCCGCCAGGCTGGCCCGAGTATCCGGCCAACGCCGCCCATCATCAACATCGCGGGGAAGGTTCCCAGTCCGAACCATGCCATGACGAGAAACCCGGGAAGCGCTCCGGCGGTGCTCGCCGCCTGGGCGGCGAAGGCATAGACCAGGGGACATGGCAGGAAGCCGTTGAAAACGCCAAAGGCAAGCGGCGCGGCGCTGCTCCGGGCAGTCAACAGACCGCGCAGGGACAATGCAAATGTGCTGCCGCCAAATCCGATCGCAAGGCGATGAAAGACCTGCAGCCAGCCGAAGAACTGCAATGCCATGGCAATCATGAGCAGGCCAGCGACGATCGCGAGAATTCGTTGGGCGGTGTCGAGAGAGCCGTTCAAGAGCGGCGCCGCCGTTAGACCTTGCGTGGTGCAGATGACCTGACCGATCGCACCCGCGAGCCCGCCCAGAAAGCAATAGGTTGTCAATCGGCCGGTATTATAGAGCAGGTGGCGAAGGACGGTTGCGCCTCCGCCTCGCTGATCGCGGCCCAGCGCGCAGGCAAAGCCGCCGCACATGCCGATGCAATGAAAGCTGCCTGCAAATCCAGCGGCGAAGATCACGAGGTAGTAGATCATTGGCGTTTTCGCCGCGTCCGCGTCGCTATTGCCGCACAAGATAGACAAGAAAGATGATAAAGCCGACGGTGCAGCCGCCATAGATGAGGAAGCCGAGCATCTGTGGCAAGCCGGCGTCAGCGAGCTTGAAAACCGTGTCCTGTAGCATCCGCTGCTCCTATGTCAGCCGAAATAAAGACGAAGCACGTTTACCGCCACCTCGAAAGCCAGGAAAAGGAGGTTCAATGCGGCGACCCCAAGGAGAATTTTGGCTACCAACATCTCCATCACTCCTGCCTTACCAGCTCTTGCGACAGTCTTCTTAGAACAGACGGCCGGGGCCGAGCCCGCCCCAATAAACATACATGTAATACAGCCCCCAGGCGAACAGCAGCACGTAAACGACGAGAAGCCATAGCGGAATGAAGCCCACACGCGCCTGTATCAGGCCGCCGGCATAGTCCTCTAGTTCAGGGTGCGAGCTTTGACGTACATCCAGTTCAGGGTGCGTCGGGCTCTCCGGATCGCTGCTCTGCAGATCGCTCATTCTCCATCTCCCTTTCAAAAAACCCGTTGGCGGCTTTGTCGGTGCCGCTCAACGCGCCGGATAGGACGCCCCAGATGAACAAGAACAGGGCCGCCAGGCTCATCATCATGGCGCCCGCATACGGTCCGGTGACTTCAAAACCGAGCATGCGCTAACCTCCTGCGGGTGCTTGTTTCTCGCCAGGCGGCGCTGGCGGGCCGGACGCCGGCACCGACGGATCGGGCACATAGGCTCGCTCAGGCTTGTCAGCGACCAGTTCCAGATCGTTCAGCGCCGCGCGGGCCTCCTGCTTGATCGACAGCGGCTGCAGCGAGAGCGGGTCTTTATAGGCGGAAAGCGCCACCACGAAATAGGAAAGTGCCCATCGGTCCTCGTCCGGAAAGGAATCCCGATAGGACGGCATCGGCGTGCCGCTGAGGCCGGTAGTTATCGTCCGGAAGATGTCTTCGACGGCCGGGCCAGACTTGAACTGGCCGCTGGTGAGGTCGGCCGGCGGGGTGGCGAACCCGATATCATCCTTGAGGCCGGCAGCCTTCTCGCCGTCGCCCTTGCCGCCTTGGCCGTGGCATTCCCAGCACTTCGCCACCTGCCAAACCTCCTTGCCACGGTCCAGCATCGTCTGGGACGGGGTCGGCGGGCGCCCGATATACAACGGTGGGCCAGGCGGCTCCTCGACGAAGAAAGCGTAAGGACTGGCGGGGTCGGAACGGTCAACCGCCAGCTCATACTTGATGTACTGGATCACCGCCAGCCGATCGTTGAGCGGCAGTTCGTACCAAGGGGGCATTGCCGTGCCGCGGATGCCGCGAGTAATGGTGCGCAGCATGTCCCCGTCCGTGGGCAGGGGCTCCTTTGTCAACCTAAATTTGAAGACTGCGGACGTGAAGTCCCTGGGCCGCTGGTTAAACATAAAGGTGGCGGCCGGCCCGTTGCCGTCGCCTTTGGCACCGTGGCAACCGATGCAGCGGCGCTCATAGACTTCCTTGCCATAGGCAATCCATTCCTCGGAGCGCGGCATCGTCGCATCCATGACCTCCAGACTTTGCGGCTCGAAAAGATCGCGCCATTTACCCCGGTTCGTGCCGAGCTTCTGGACGTAGGAAACGAGCGCCGCCAGCGATTCCGTCTCCGCCGCGATGCTGACGGTTTCTCCTGTGTATTCATCATTCGGCGTCAGGATGATCGGCTTTCTTTCGCGCGCCTTCAGCGGCACGAACAGCAACCCGTACGCATTCGGCGTCAGCTGGATCGCTTGCTGGCTGTCGAAGTCGAAAAGGCCTTCGGTGACCTCTGTCCTTTCCAGGGTCCGACCGCCAGCGCCGTCGTCAACGATACGGACGGCTGCATCGGGCTCGTGGAAGAGACCGCGATACGGCGCCATTATCGAGTCCGGCACCAGCATCCGCGGATTGTAGAAGTGCGCCAGGTGCCATTCGTCGCTGTATTTCAGGCCGACGCGCGTCAGGTCCGGCCCGATCCGGCGTGTGCCTAACAGGTGCGGCACGTCATAGGCGTATTCGCCCGCCTCGCTGACCGGTCCCCAGCGGCGGATCTCGCCGGTCACCGGCCGCACGAATTGCGAATGGCAGTACCAGCAGCCTTCGCGCAGGTAAATGTTGCGGCCGCGACGCTGCTGCTCGGTGTAGTCCGTCGCCTCTGAAACCGTCCATTTCAGCTGGCCGAAATCCGTGCGCACCACCGAGGTCACGCGCGTAGTTCGCGAGGACGGCTCCACGAAGGGCAGCACGCCCTGCGTGATCACCGCAAGGGTGATGCAGAAGACGCCGGCGAACAGCGCGAAGAAGCGAACGTTCACTGCGCAGGCCCTCCCGCCGGGGCCGGGGTAGGCGCCTCGACCGACCCGCGGACGCGTCGCGCCTCAGCCGCCGGACTGGTCAGTGCGGTCAGCATCAGATTCACCACCAGCAGCGACATCCCGATATCCATGCTGATGCCTGCCAGGGTCCGCGCCAGCCAGTAGGGCTTCACCCAGACGAGCGAGTCGAGCCATTCGACCCCATTCATCCATTGATAACCCTGCTGCAGCCCGCCCGCTGTGAGGACCAGGCCCATGGTCGTGATGCCGACGGTGATCAGCCAGAACGACCAGTTGCCGAGCTTGAAGGACCAGAGTTCGCGCCCGAACAGTCGCGGCCAAGTATAGACGAGGCCCCCCATCGCCCATACGACGAAGGTGCCGAACACGGTGAGATGCGAATGCGAGATGACGAAATCGGTGAAGTGGGTCGGCTGCTGCAGCTGCCGCAGCGCCTCGGTCGAGCCCTGGAAGCAGCCGACGAGATACATGAGCGAGCCCATGATCAGGAACTTCGCCGGCAAGTTCCTGCCGAACTCATGCCACTTGCCCATCATGGTGCCGAAGAAGTTCACCAGCACCGTCCACACCGGAATGATCAGCAGCATCGATGTGACGACGGCCAAGGTCTCGGCCCAGTCCGCGATCGGGCTGTAGAGGTAATGGTGGATGCCGACGAACGGGTAAAACAATGCCAGGGACCAGAAGCCTACCAGCGAGAGCTTATGGGCATAGAGCGGATTTCGCGCGCTGATTGGCAGGAAATAGTAAATGATCACGTAGCCCGCGGGCGTTAGCCACAGGCCGACGATGTAGTGGAGATAGAGGCCATGGAAGGCGGCGCTGTTGATGCCCGAGATCGTGTACGGCAGGATGAAGCTTCCAAGCACGAAGTTCATCGTCGTCCACACGAAAGTGGCGATCAAGTACCATAGCGCGACATAGATCGCCGGCTCGAGCCTTCGACTGATCGTGATCAGGAATTGCGCGGTAGCAACAGCCACTACGATGAAGAATGCGACCTTCGCATAGAGCGGAAACTCTCCGGCTTCCAAACCGTCACTGTCGCCGAACAGCAAGCCGACCAAACCGGCAAGCGTTGCGATGTTCCAGACCCATGCGAGAAGAACCGACCACTCCGACCATATCACCCGCACCCCCGACAGACGCGGCACGAGATAATAGCAAAGGCCGATGAAAAGCGTCGAGAAGGCGCCGAAGATGACACCGTTGACGTGGACGGGGCGCAGCCGGCCGAAGGTGAGCTCGAGGTTTCCCGATCCAAGATAGTCGGGGTAGTTGAAGGTGCTCGAGATCAGGACGCCGACGGATGGCGTCACCATCAGCCAGAACATGCCGAAATAAAGCCAGGTCCGCACGACCCGGTTGTCGACCAGCGCATCCAGGTCCACATTCGCGAACTTGCCGCGCAGCTCCATCCCCGTCTCTGCCAACGCATAGACCTCCCCGCGCGGTTCCCGGGCCGCACCACTGCTTCAACCCCACCCTTCCCGAGGGACTCGCTTCGCGCTCCCGTGAAGCCGGTGCCCGGCTATCGACGAGACTAGTACTTGCCTGGCACCAACACGGAGCCGGTGTTCGACCAGGTGATGTACGCCTCGAGCGCCTTCATCGCCTCCGATTCGGGATCGATCTTCTCACCCTGGTTCGGTTTCTCGATGCACCAGTTGATCATGTCGCGCAGTGTCGCGAATTTGGCCATCGACTGCTGGAACTTCGGGAACGCATGCGGGTGGGTATCGGAGGCCATCGGATGGCACATGGCGCAGGCCCACCCGGTGGTCGACAGCTTGACGCCCAACTGCTCCGCCATCGCCGCATCACCGTGGAACAGGAGGTCTCCCTTCCTGACCTCCTCCATGAACGCCTCTTGATAGAGCTTCAGCTGCTTTGGCGTCACCGGGTCCTTGTTGGCACTGGCCGGGCCGATGACGACGGCAGCTGCGACGACTGCTCCGGCGACGGTGGAACGCCTCAGAATGCAGAGGAATGTCGATGTGTTTATCATAGCCACCCCCTTTTATGGATTTTCCCACGGGTACTGTCTGTCGGCGATGCGTGGCTGTATGACCTCCTCAATGCTCTTGTCGTGGTCCTCCGGCGACTGGACGAGCACCTCCTTGCGCCCCCACATGATGTACTCGACATCGACCTTGTCGTCGGCGTTGACGCTCACGGTTTCCCAACCGACCCCGTCGAAGGGATCGCCAGGATCGACACGGATCATCGGCTTGGTCAGCTTGGGCACGCCTTCCGGCGCATACGGCCACGGCCAGGAGGTCGCCAGCATGCCGATCGAGCGCATGCTGCCGATCTCGTTGTAGAGCACCTGGTGCACGTGACCGTGGATGTTGGTGACCGTGGTATAAGGCTTCAGCACGTCATTCACTTCGCGCCAGTCGCGCACCCAGAAATTCCAGGGCGGGTAGTACTCGTACAGCGGATTGTGGCTGAAGATGACGATCGGCTTGGACTTATCCCAGTCGGCGAGTGTCTTCTGCATCCAGTCGAGTTGCTCGCGGCCGACGCCGGCCCACGCGCCGGCAACCGTGCCGTCAAGGGTAGCCATGTGGCCCATGCGCTCCTCTGGCGTCATCTTCTTCGCTGTCCAGTAGTCCGGTCCCCGGCTGACCGTATCGAGCCCGATGAAGCGCACGCCTTTGTGATCGAAGGTCCAGTTGGGTTGGCCGAACAACTCGCCCCACTTCTTGCCCATATCCAGATACCAGTCATGCTCGCCCGGGATGTAGTACTTCTTGATCTTCAGATCCTTGAGGAGCTCAACGCCAAGCTCAAGTTCCTCGATCTTTCCGAGCTGGGCTAGGTCGCCGCCGAAGATCAGGAAGTCGGCCGGCGGATCCATGGCCTGGACCTCTTGTACGGCGCGCACCACCTTGTCGACGAAGCGCGTGTTGAGGGACCTCTCGTAGAGATGGGTGTCCGAAATCCAGGCAAACTTGAAGGGCGCTTCGGCGGCGTGAGCGACGTCGATGGTGTTGAGCAGCGGCCACCACGCGAACGTCTGGCCGACGGAAGCAGCGCCGAACAGCAGCGATCTGTGAATGAATGTGCGGCGGGTGATTTGGAGCGAGTCGTCGGGCCGTACTCCAGGCGGCTGCAGCACCGCATGCATTTCGCGCCGAATGCGGTCAAGCTCGTCAGACATCAGGGTTCCTCCTCAGTGCAGACCGTTTCTTAAAGCGTCGGCCTTCTCGCAGGAGCGCGACCCTATTGAATCAGTGGGTCGCCCATTTTCTTATTTTTTCAGTTCAATCGTCAGACTGGTGGCCTTATTCTCCTCTACCTTTACGGTCTGCTCGATGGGCCCGGTGAAGGGGTGGATCGCCACGAGCTTGTAGTCCCCAGGCGGAACATCGGTTATGCTGAACTTGCCGTCGGCGCCGGTGACAGCGTAGTAGGGATTGTCTACCACATAGACCCACCCTTCCATCCAGCCATGCGCGTCGCAGTCGACGCGGACAGTGCCGGCCCGCTTCAGTTCGACGGGTATCCGCTGGCCCTTATTGGGCAGCGCCAGGTTGAAGGCGGTGCGCTTGCCATAATACCCGTGGGTGTTGTGGAGCATTGGGTCGCTGTTGACCACCTCCAGCGAACCGGCGGGTATCATCTGAACCGCGGGCTCAAAGCGACATTTGAGGTTGTTGAGCTCAGGCGGCTTTCCGGGCTCCGGCCAGGCCTTTCCCTGTGCCACGTCGACCAGCTGCACCGCCGCGTTCAGCACGGCCTGATCGCTGCCGACTTCGATCAGCGGCTCCTCGCGGGGATCGCCGCACACCTCGATATCCTTGGTGGGGATGATCTTTGTTGTCGGCACGTCGCCGCGGTAGACGATCGTACCCTCGATCGTTCCGCCTCCAGTGACCGGACCCACTTCGTAGGCTTGCGCATGCGCGGACACCATCGCAAGGAAAGCGATCGCCGCCAGCCCGCTCATCAATTCGCGAATGGTCATAAAAGCCTCCTCCTTCTAGCGAGATGAGGGGCAACTTTTAAAAATAGAGCTAAACGAGTACCATGTCTAGCCATTCAGCAACAAAACATGATAAAGTGATATAGTTTAGGCGAGTTTGTTAATCACAAACACACGCGGGGGTTGGTGCGTCATTCTCGAAGTGCCGGAGGTACTTGATGAAGCGGCGGCATGGACTCCTCAGCCCCTGGGCCTACGGTCCGCATACCCTCTTCTGCATTATATTCGCAGCGGCCCTGTCGATCTGCCAACCGCTCGTGCGGGCCGACACGGCGCCTGTGACGGTCGGTGGCCCATTCACGCTTACGGCGCCGGACGGCACGACGGTCACCGATGAGACTTATCGCGGCAAATGGCTGCTGGTTTTCTTCGGCTATACTTCTTGTCCCGACATCTGTCCGACGACGCTGTCATCAATCGCCGCGGCGATTGAGGAACTCGGCCCCGACGCCGCAAAACTGCAACCGCTCTTCATCACTGTCGATCCCGAACGCGACACGCCTGAGGTGATGGGAAGCTTTACCGCAGCGTTCGATCCGCGCATCGTGGGACTGACCGGCAGCCCGCAACAGATTGCTGCGGTTTCGGAGGCATATGGCGCCTATGGTGTGGCGCGCCGGGGCGAGGCGGGCGGTGACGACTACCTAATGGATCACGGCACCCACATCTACATCATGAACCCACAGGGGCAATTCGTGGAGGGGCTAGACTCTGACACACCAAGCAGCGGCATTGCCGCTAGGTTGGGTGAACTGGTGCGATGACACCAGCCCTGGGATGACGGACATCACGATTATGCAGTTGAGCGATCCATAGAAAGTTGTCATCCGGAAGGAGAGCGATCATGCAAAGACATACAAAGGAGGCTTCGGAGCTTAAGGCATTGATCCTCGCGGATCTTCATAAGGAGCCGGGATGCGAGCACGTCACTGATTTTGTGATTCAGCGGCTCGAAACCAAGGAGAACGGGGCAAACTGGACTGTCAAATATCTGGATCCTAATCAAGATAAGGTCTGCGAGACAATTCTGATAAACATCGCGCGAATGTTGCAGCTCAATTTCGACCTTCCTGAACGCGGGTCGTGAGGAACTATGCGAGCGGGATCGGCGCGCATCGCGCTTCGACATAATTCGTATGCAAGCAGGGGAATCGGGCGATGGCGGAACCCACAGCGTTGCACACCGGCAAACCTGGCGGCGTAAAGAACGTCCTTGCGCCGCGGCGATTTGGACCTCCGATGACCGGAGATGCGGGCGATATGGCCGATGGGCAAGGCCGTATCTTGGTGCCAGGCAATACGAGTTATGACGGTTTCTTTGCAGATGCGATCGCGCGTCTGCAGGAGGAACGGCGCTACCGTGTGTTCGCGGACCTTGAGCGCGTCGCCGGACGCTTTCCCAATGCAGTGTGGCATTCCCCGCATGGACCGAAGGACGTCGTGATCTGGTGCTCCAACGACTATCTCGGGATGGGACAACACCCAAAAGTGGTCGCCGCCATGGTGGAGACTGCTACCCGCCTGGGAACGGGGGCCGGCGGGACGCGCAATATCTCCGCCACCAGCCATCCGCTCCTAGAGCTCGAGAGCGAGCTTGCCGATCTCCACGGCAAGGAGGCGGCATTGGTCTTTACGTCCGGCTATGTTTCGAACCAGACTGGCATCTCGACCATCGCCAAGCTGATCCCCGGTTGTCTGATCCTGTCCGATGCGCTCAACCACAATTCGATGATCGAAGGCATCCGTCAGTCCGGTACGCAGAAGAGCATCTTCCGCCACAACGACGTCGATCATCTCGAGGAATTGTTGAAGGCAGCGGGTCCGGATCGGCCAAAACTCATCGTCTTCGAAAGTCTCTATTCGATGGACGGCGACGTCGCGCCAATCAATCGCATTTGCGAAATCGCCGATCGTTACGGCGCAATGACCTATCTCGACGAGGTCCATGCTGTGGGCATGTACGGCCCTCGCGGCGCCGGCATCGCCGCGCGCGACGGCGCTATGAGCCGGATCGATGTGATCGAAGGCACGCTCGCCAAGGCCTTCGGCTGCCTCGGCGGCTATATCACGGGAAGTGCTGTGCTGATCGATGCGGTTCGTTCCTATGCTCCGGGTTTCATCTTCACCACCGCGTTGCCGCCGGCGATCTGCGCCGCGGCCACAGCGGCGATCCGGCATCTGAAAACCTCGCACTGGGAGCGCAAGCGCCAGCAGGATCGCGTCCGGCGGGTCAAGGCGGCGCTGGGTGCCGCTGCGCTGCCGGTCATCCTGAGCGACACCCATATCGTTCCGGTGGCAGTCGGCGATCCGGCGCATTGCAAAGCGGCGAGCGACCTGCTGCTGAGCGATCACGACATCTATATCCAGCCGATCAATTATCCGACTGTGGCGAAGGGAACTGAGCGGCTGCGCATCACGCCGACACCCTGTCATGAGGACATCATGATTGATCGGCTCGCGGCAGCTTTGTTCGATGTCTGGAATCGGCTCGGGCTGCCACGGGACAATCTCGCCTGAGCGGCCGAATGAGGCGTCGCCGTTCCCCGAAGATTTAGTCTTAAGGATCAAGGAAATGGCTGCCAAGGAAATCATGTTCTCGTTCGAAGCTCGCGACAGAATGCTGCGCGGCATTGACATCCTGGCGAATGCGGTGAGCGTCACGCTTGGCCCGCGGGGGCGCAACGTCGCGATCGGCAGGGAGCACGGCGCGCCACGGGTCACGAAGGACGGCGTGACCGTCGCCAGGGAAATCGAACTCGATAACAAGTTCGAGAACATGGGCGCCCAGATGGTGCGCGAGATAGCAACAAAAACCTCCCATCAGGCCGGCGACGGCACGACCACCGCCGTCGTGCTCGCGCATGCGATCGCCCGGGAGGGCGCCAAGGCGGTGGCCGCCGGCATGAATCCCATGGACCTGAAACGCGGCATCGATCTCGCGGTCGAAGCCGTCGTCGCGGAACTCAAAAACAACGCCACGAAGGTCACCTCGAACGTCGAGATTGCGCAAGTCGGGACCATCTCGGCCAACGGCGACAGGGAGATCGGCCGCTGCCTCGCCGACGCCATGAAGAGGGTCGGCAATGACGGCGTGATCACTGTCGAGGACGGGACGTCGCTCGAAACCGAACTCGAATTCGTCGAGGGCATGCAGTTCGACCGCGGCTATATCTCGCCCCATTTCATCACCAATCGCGCAAAGATGCGGGTCGAGATGCAGGATGCCTATGTCCTCGTCAGCGAGAAGAAACTGTCCAGTCTGAACGAAATACTGCCGCTGCTGGAGAAGGTGGTGCAGGCCGGCAAGCCGCTGCTCATCATCGCCGAGGATGTCGAGAGTGAGGTGATGGCGGCGCTGGTGGTCAACAAGTTGCGCGGCGCTCTCAAGGTTGCAGCCGTGAAGGCGCCGGCCTACGGAAACCGCCGCAAGGCGATGCTGCAGGATCTCGCGCTGATGACCGGCGGAACGGTGATCTCCGAGGATTTGGGCATCAAGCTCGAACATGCTTCCCTCGATATGCTCGGGCGCACCAAGAAGGTGATGATCGACAAGGCAAACACCACGATCGTCGGCGGCGCCGGCGAGCGGGAAAGCATCGAGGCCCGCATCGCCGAGATCAAGCTCGAGCTTGCTGAAACCACCTCCGATTTCGACCGCGAGAACCTCCAGGAGCGGCTGGCCAGGCTCGCCGGTGGCGTCGCCGTTATCCGGGTCGGCGGTGCAACCGAAGTCGAGGTCAGGGAGAAGAAGGATCGCATCGATGACGCGATGAACGCGACAAGAGCCGCGGTTGCAGAGGGCATTCTCCCCGGCGGTGGGGTCGCCTTACTGCGCGCCGGCAGGGCGCTCAAGAAGCTCAAGGGCAGCAACGAGGACCAGCAGGTCGGCATCGCGATCGTCAGGAAGGCGATCACCTGGCCGGCTCGGCAAATCGCGATCAATGCCGGCCTGGAAGGCTCGGTCGTCATCGCCGGGATCCTCGAAAACGACGACAACGCCTATGGCTACGATGCCCAATCGGGCGTGTACGCGGATCTGGTGTCAAAGGGCATCATCGACCCAGCCAAGGTGGTGCGAACGGCGCTCCAGGGCGCAGCCTCGGTGGCAGGCCTCCTCATCATGACGGAGGCGATGGTGGCCGAAGTGCCTGGCCCGCCGCCGCCGGAGCTTCCCGGTCACGAGCATCATCATCACGATATGGATTTGGATTTCTGACCGCTTCGCGGTCGTAATCCGGGCTCGCCGCCGTCAACAATGATCTCGTCCGCTATCAAGGTGAGACAAGTCGTCGAGGATCACGGTATTCCAAGGTGTCGGCTCATGGCGCTACCTGCTCGTTCCGATAGATGAGACGAATGGCAATATTCACCCATCTCGGCCCTTCTCAGTACCTACCTGATTAGGTTTTACCTGGGCCGTGATCCCGAACCACAGCAAGATGTGAAGCGGGTTTCGGGAAAGGACTAATGAAGCCCCATCCCGATTCCATCGAGATCGATCAAGCGCCGGTCAGACCGGCCGCACCAGAACGTGTTTTTTCTTGCCGAGCGACAGCTTTACGACCTGTTCCGGACCTAGATCCTCAAGCGTCACCAACCGGCGATCGTCGGACACGGACTGGTCGTTCAGCCGCACGGCGCCGCCCTGGATGTGTCGCCGCGCCTCGCCGTTGGACGCGGCAAGCCCGGCGGCAACGAACAGCGACAATATGCCGACGCCGCTTTCCAGATCGGCCTTGCCGACCTCGACGGTCGGCAGCGTTTCGGCCAGCGCGCCTTCTTCAAACGTCTTGCGCGCGGTTTCCTCGGCTTGCTCGGCCGCCTCGCGGCCGTGCACGATGGCCGTCGTTTCCGTGGCCAGGACCTTCTTGGCCTCGTTGATCTCGGAGCCGCCAAGCGCGGCGAGCCGCGCGATCTCGCCGAGCGGCAGGCGGGTGAAAATCTTGAGGAAGCGCGTGACGTCGGCGTCCTCGGTGTTGCGCCAGTACTGCCAGAAATCATAGGGCGAGTAGAGGTCGCCGTTCAGCCAGACCGCGCCCTTCGCCGATTTGCCCATCTTGGCGCCTGACGATGTCGTCAGCAGCGGTGTGGTCAGGGCATAAAGCTGCGGCGTGCCCATGCGGTGTCCGAGATCGACGCCGTTGATGATATTGCCCCACTGGTCCGATCCGCCCATCTGCAGGCGGCAGCCATAGCGCCGGCTGAGCTCGACGAAATCATAGCCCTGCAGGATCATGTAGTTGAATTCGAGGAAGGAGAGCGATTGCTCGCGCTCGAGTCTCAGCTTGACGCTGTCGAAGGTCAGCATGCGGTTGACCGAAAAATGCCGGCCGACATCGCGCAGGAACTCGACATAGTTGAGCTTCATCAGCCAGTCGGCATTGTTGACCATGATCGCGTCGCCCGCACCGTCGCCGAAACGCAGGATGCGGCCGAAGATGCGCTTGATGCCCTCGATGTTGGTGGCGATGGCCTCAGGCGTCAAAAGCTTGCGCTGGTCGTCGCGGAAGGAAGGATCGCCGATCATCGAAGTGCCGCCGCCCATCAGCGCAATCGGCCGGTGGCCGGTCTCCTGCAGCCAGTAGAGCATGGTCGCGGAAATCAGATTGCCGATATGCAGGCTGGTCGCGGTGGCGTCGTAACCGACATAGGCGGTCACCGTATCCTTGGCGAAAAGCTGGTCGAGGCCGGCATCATCCGAAATCTGGTGGATGAAACCACGCTCGCTCATTACGCGCAGGAAATCGGATTTGAAGGCGGACATTTTTTCTTTCCCGAAAGCGCCCGACCGAAGCGGATCGGGCGTGGCATGCGTGAACGCGGGCGTTTAGCATCCAAGCGCGGTCAGCAAAAGGGGAATCCGGTTTTGCCACCTGACCGCTGTAACGGCGCCGCTCGGCATCGAATCGAAGGCCATATCCTGCGAAAGAGCCCGACGCGAGATGCCGGAGATATCTTCGCTGTTCGGCCTATCGCAACCGTTTCGGCCGCGGGTCGGACAACTCGCCTGCCAGGCGGCGATCGAGATAGTCCGCGCATTCCTGGAGCAGGAGGTCCGCATCGTTGGAGAAGAAATGGTTGGCGCCGGGCAAGGTCTTCTGGGTGATGGTGATGCCCTTTTGCGTGTGCAGCTTGTCGACCAGCCCTTGCACGTCCTTTGGCGGCGCGACCTTGTCGGCGTCGCCATGGATGATGAGGCCGGACGACGGGCAGGGTGCCAGGAACGAGAAATCATAGGTGTTGGGCTGCGGCGCGATCGAGATGAAGCCTTCGATCTCCGGCCGGCGCATCAGAAGCTGCATGCCGATCCACGAGCCGAACGAATAGCCAGCGACCCAGCAGCTCTTGGAATCCGGATGCAGCGACTGCACCCAGTCAAGTGCCGCGGCCGCATCCGACAATTCGCCGGTGCCGTGGTCGAATTCGCCCTGACTACGACCGATGCCGCGGAAATTGAAGCGAAGCGTGGTGAAATCCCGCTTCTGGAACATGTAGAAGAGGTCGTAGACGATCTTGTTGTTCATCGTGCCGCCGAACTGGGGGTGCGGGTGCAGGATGATGGCGATCGGCGCGCTCTTTTCCTTGGAAGGCTGGTAGCGACCCTCCAGGCGGCCGGCCGGACCGGTGAAAATGACCTCAGGCATAAAATACTCCACATGGCATAAGAATGCGCGGCGCCCGGAACAACTCTTCCTCTGGCCCCAGTCTTCCGCAGGCCTTGACGCAGGGCGAGCGTCTTCTTAGAAGCTAGTTTAGAATTGTTCAAAACTGGGTGGCCAAAACGTCGTGGTTCGGCCATCCGCGCCGCAAGTCGCGTAAATAGGACGGCTTGCCTTGCAATTTCAAGGAAATAACGCGCTATCCTCGCGGAATGGCTCTTGAAGGGACCGATCGAAACGAAAATGGCCGGAAGACGCGCCTATCTCGACTACAATGCCAGCGCCCCGCTGCTTGCCGCGGCGCGCGCGGCAATGATTGCCGCGCTCGACACCGCCGGCAACCCGTCGTCGGTCCATGCCGAGGGCCGCGCCGCACGGCGGCTGATCGAGAATGCAAGGCGCGATGTGGCGCTGCTGGTCAACGCCGGCGTCGAGCATGTCGTGTTCACCTCCGGTGCGACGGAAGCCGCCTCGACGCTGCTGACGCCGGATTGGCAGATGGGGCGCGGCACTGTCCGCATGAGCCGGCTCTATGTCTGCGAAGCCGATCATCCTTGTGTGCTGAACGGCGGGCGCTTTCCGGCAGCCCGGGTAACACGCATCGGCGTCGACGCCGACGGCATTGTCAGGCTGGACGCGCTGGCGGCGGCACTTGGCCGGCATGACAAGGCGGACGGCCTGCCGCTGGTGGCGATCCATGCCGCCAACAACGAGACCGGCGTCATCCAGCCGGTCGGGCGCATCGCCGAAATCGTCAAGGCGGCAGGCGGCATCCTGGTCGTCGACGCCGTGCAGGCAGCCGGTCGCATTCCGCTCGATATGTCAGCGGGTTATGCCGATTACTTGATTCTGTCTTCGCACAAGATCGGCGGTCCCAAGGGCGTTGGCGCCATTATCGCCGCCTCGGACCTGATGATGCCCAGGCCCTTGATCGCCGGCGGTGGCCAGGAAAAGGGTCATCGCGGCGGCACCGAAAACCTGGCCGCGATCGCCGGCTTCGGCGCGGCGGCGCGGGAGGCCCTGATCGGATTGAAGAGTATCGATGCGGTCGGCAGCCGCCGCGATGAGATCGAGGCCATCGTGAAAACGCTGGTGCCGGTTGCGGAGATCTTCGGAACCGGCGCGCCGAGGCTTGCCAACACGACATTCTTCGCTATTGCGGGCATCAAGGCCGAGACGGCGCAGATCGCCTTCGATCTGGCGGGCGTGGCGCTGTCGGCCGGTTCCGCCTGTTCGTCGGGCAAGGTCGGCCCGAGCCATGTACTGAAAGCCATGGGATACAATGACAGCCTTGGCGCTTTGCGCGTGTCCATCGGCCACGCAACGAGCGCGCAGGACATCGAACTGTTCCGCGCTGCGCTGGCAGGCATTGCCTCACGCCGCGCAGGCAGGGAAGAAGCCGCCTGAGCGCGGCAAACAAACGCAGGCTTTTTGGCCTGGTAGAGCCGTGCGTTTCATGGTGGCCGGGTGAATTCCCGGCAGGGACGCACTATATGGAACTTACGCCGCCTCGGGTGCCTCGCGGGTACTCGTTTCGCGGTGCCATAGTTTGAAAACTGCCGGGCCTTGACCCCGGCGTGGATGGAGAACGCTGATGCCTGCTGTGCAGGACACGATCGATCGGGTCCGAAAGATCGACGTCGACCAATACAAATACGGATTCCAGACCGAAATCGCGATGGACAAGGCCCCAAAGGGCCTGAGTGAAGACATTATCCGCTTCATTTCGGCGAAGAAGGACGAGCCGTCCTGGATGCTGGAATGGCGCCTGGAAGCGTATCGGCGCTGGGTGACCCTGGACGAGCCTAAATGGGCGCGCGTCCATTATCCGAAGATCGATTTCCAGGACCTCTACTATTATGCGGCGCCCAAGAGCACGCCGGGACCGACATCGCTGAGCGACGTCGACCCCGAACTGTTGAGGGTCTATGAAAAGCTCGGCATCCCGCTGAGGGAACAGGAGATCCTCGCCGGTGTGCAGAAGACCGACGCGTCGGAACTCGAGGAAGCCAGCGACAATGTCTACAAGTCGGGCCGCGTCGCCGTCGACGCCGTGTTCGATTCGGTTTCCGTCGTCACCACCTTCAAGAAGGAGCTGGCGCAGGCCGGCGTCATCTTCTGCTCGATCTCGGAAGCCATCCGCGAGCACCCGGATCTGGTGAAGAAGTATCTCGGCTCGGTCGTGCCGACCTCGGACAATTTCTACGCCACGCTGAATTCGGCGGTGTTCACCGACGGTTCTTTCGTCTTCGTGCCCAAGGGCGTGCGCTGCCCGATGGAACTGTCGACCTATTTCCGCATGAACGAGAAGAACACCGGCCAGTTCGAGCGCACGCTGATCATCGCCGAGGAAGGGGCCTACGTCTCCTATCTCGAAGGCTGCACGGCGCCGCAGCGCGACGAGAACCAGCTTCACGCTGCGGTTGTCGAACTGATCGCGCTCGACGATGCCGAGATCAAATACTCGACGGTGCAGAACTGGTACCCCGGCGACGCCGAAGGCAAGGGCGGCATCTACAATTTCGTCACCAAGCGCGGCGACTGCCGCGGCCACCGTTCGAAGATTTCATGGACGCAGGTCGAGACCGGCTCGGCGATCACCTGGAAATATCCGAGCTGCATCCTGCGCGGTGACGATTCCAGCGGCGAGTTCTATTCGATCGCCGTGTCGAACGGCTACCAGCAGGTCGACAGCGGCACCAAGATGATCCATCTCGGCAAGAACACGTCGAGCCGCATCATCTCCAAGGGCATCGCCGCCGGCTTCTCGCAGAACACCTATCGCGGCCAAGTCTCGGCGCACCGCAAGGCGACCAACGCCCGCAACTTCACCAACTGCGACTCGCTGCTGATCGGCGACCAGTGCGGCGCGCACACCGTGCCCTACATGGAAGCCAAGAACGCAACTGCGCAGTTCGAGCATGAGGCGACGACGTCGAAGATTTCCGAGGACCAGAAGTTCTACGTCATGCAGCGCGGCATTCCCGAAGAAGAGGCGATCGCGCTGATCGTCAACGGCTTCGTCAAGGACGTCATCCAGCAACTGCCGATGGAATTCGCGGTCGAGGCGCAGAAGCTGATTGGGATCAGCCTCGAGGGCTCGGTCGGCTGACCGGACCGAAAATTTTCAGGAAAAGAAAAAATGCTTGAAATCAGAAATTTGCATGCTCGCATCGTCGATGACGGCACCGAGATCATCCGCGGCCTGAACCTGACGGTGAAAGCCGGCGAGGTCGCCGCCATCATGGGGCCGAACGGCTCGGGAAAATCGACGCTGTCCTACATCCTCGCCGGGCGCGAGGATTATGAGGTGACCGAAGGCGACATTCTCTATAACGGCCAGTCGATCCTCGAAATGGACCCGGCCGAGCGCGCCACATCAGGCATTTTTCTCGCCTTCCAGTATCCGATGGAGATACCCGGTGTGGCGACGATGGAATTCCTGAAAGTGGCGATGAACGAGCAGCGCAAGGCCCGCGGCGAGGAGCCGCTGAAGATCCCGGAATTCCTGAAGCGCCTGAAGGATGCCGCCGCCTTGCTCGACATGGACATGGCGATGCTGAAGCGGCCGCTCAATGTCGGCTTTTCCGGCGGCGAGAAGAAGCGCGCCGAGATCCTGCAGATGAAGCTTCTGGAGCCAAAGCTGTGCGTGCTCGACGAGACAGACTCAGGTCTCGACATCGATGCGCTGAAGATCGTTTCGGAAGGCGTCAACGCGTTGCGCGCGCCGGACCGCGCCATCGTCATCATCACCCACTACCAGCGCCTGCTTCAGTACATCGTGCCGGATAGCGTGCACGTGCTGTACAGAGGCCAGGTGGTCAAGTCGGGCGACAAGTCGCTGGCGCTCGACCTCGAGGCCAATGGCTATGCCGGCGTGATCGGCCAAGCTGCGTGAGATGCCAGAAGGCCAAGAAGGCAAGCCAAACAAGGCGAGACCGATGAATATACATACGACACCCCAGCGAACGCCGGCCGAAACGGCGCTGATCGACGCCTTCAGCGACCGGCTGTCGTTGCTGCCCGGCGACGGCACGGTGATGCTGAAGCGCGACGACGCCATCGAGGCGATTAAGAGCGGCCTGCCGACGCGGCGCATCGAATCCTGGCACTACACCGACCTGCGCCGCCTATTGACTTCGGTTCCGGATTTCGATCCCGCAGCCGCCCCAAAAGCCATTGCGCCTGTCGTCGAAGGATCCGCTGTCCTGCCGGTGCTCAACGGCGTGTCGAGTGCGAAAATGCCTGAAATTGAGGGCATCGCCGTGCAGCGCCTGTCGGAGAAGCTGACCGACGGCAGCATCGCACCGGGCCTCGACCTCTATGACGCCGACGATGCCATCGGCGCGCTGAACACCGCTTTCGTTGCCGACGGCTATTTTGTCGACATTGCCGACGGCACCGAGTTGGACAAGCCGATCGAACTGCAGAACCTGCAGGCCGGCGGCCAGACGCATGTCCGCCTCAGCGTCCGCGTCGGCGCCGGCGCCAAGGCCGTGATCGTCGAGCGCCAGGCGGGCGAGGGCGCCGCACTCGTCAGTTCGGTCAGCCAGCTTCTGCTTGACGAGGGCGCCGAGGTGACCTGGCTGATCGTGCAGGAGCAGCCGGATACAGCGACGCATCTTGCCCAGTTCAAGGCGCATCTTGGCAAAAATGCGAAGCTGACGCTGTTCGTGATGAATGCCGGCGGCAAGCTGGTGCGCCAGGAGATCGTGGTCAGAACGACAGGCGAAGGCGCCGATTTCACGCTGCGCGGCATCAACCTGCTTGCTGGTGAAACCCATACCGACGTGACCATGGTGCTCGACCATGCGGTGCCGCACACGGCTTCGACGGAAGTGATCCGCAACGTGGTGACGGGAAGAGCGCGCGGCGTCTTCCAGGGGCGCATCAACGTCCACCAATACGCGCAGAAGACCAACGCCAAGATGGCCTGCAACACGCTGCTTCTGTCGGATGACGGCGAGTTCTCGACCAAGCCTGAGCTCGAAATCTTCGCCGACGACGTCGTTTGCGGCCACGGCGCCACCGTCACCGAGATCGATCATAGCCACTTGTTCTACCTGATGGCGCGCGGCATCGACGAGAAGGCCGCTCGTGGCCTGCTGGTCAAGGCGTTCGTCGCCGAGGTGATCGAGGAACTTGACGACGAAGCGATCGTCGAGGCGCTGGAAACGAGGCTCGACGGCTGGTTCGCGGCGCACGGGTGACAGTGGGTGAGGGTTTGGCGCTTCGGCCAACACCCCTCATCCGACCGAGCTCCGCTCGGCCACCTTCTCCCACAAGGGAGAAGGAAGAGCGCCTCTCCTTCTCCCCTTGTGGGAGAAGGTGGATTGGCGCGTAGCGCCAAGACGGATGAGGGGTGCTGGAAGGAACGCGGCGTAGCAAGGACTTCGAGATGGACCAGAAAGTCGAAAACATCCCCTACGACGTCGAGGCGATCCGCCGCGACTTTCCGATCCTGTCGCGGGAAGTCTACGGCAAACCGCTGATCTATCTCGACAACGGCGCCTCGGCGCAGAAGCCGCAGGCCGTGCTCGACGCCATCCAGCACGCCTACGCCCAGGAATATGCCAACGTCCATCGCGGACTGCATTTCCTGTCGAATGCCGCGACCGACGCCTTTGAGAACGCGCGCAAGATTGTGCAAAGATTTCTGAACGCGCCTGATACCGACAACATCGTCTTCACCTCGAACACGACCGCGGCGATCAACACCGTTGCTTATGGTTATGGCATGCCCAATATCGGCGAGGGCGATGAAATAGTCCTGTCGATCATGGAACACCATTCCAACATCGTGCCGTGGCATTTCATCCGCGAGCGGCAGGGCGCGAAGCTGGTCTGGGTGCCGGTCGACGATCTCGGCATCTTCCACATCGAGGAGTTCGAGAAACGGCTGACCGACCGCACAAAACTGGTCGCCATCACGCACATGTCGAATGCGCTGGGCACCGTGACGCCGATCAAGGAGATCGTCCGCATCGCGCATGCGCGCGGCATTCCGGTGCTGGTCGACGGCAGCCAGAGCGCCGTGCACATGCCGATCGACGTGCAGGACCTCGACTGCGATTTCTTCGTCTTCACCGGCCACAAGGTTTATGGGCCCTCGGGCATCGGCGTGCTCTATGGCAAGAAGGACATGCTGGAGCGCATGCGCCCGTTCATGGGCGGCGGCGAGATGATTGAGGAGGTGACGCAAGACATCGTCACCTACAACGATCCGCCGCACCGTTTCGAGGCAGGCACGCCGCCGATCGTCCAGGCGATCGGGCTGGGTGCGGCGCTCGAATATATGGAAAAGATCGGCCGCGAGCGCATCGCCGCCCACGAGGCCGATCTCAGGGATTATGCCCATCAGCGGCTGCGCGCCATCAATTCGCTGCGCATCTTCGGCGATGCGCCTGACAAGGGCGCCATCATCTCCTTCGAGCTGCAAGGCATTCATGCCCACGACGTGTCGATGGTGATCGACAGGCAAGGCGTCGCCGTCCGTGCCGGCACCCATTGCGCCCAGCCGCTGTTGAAACGTTTTGGCGTAACCTCCACATGCAGGGCATCG
Source organism: Mesorhizobium sp. WSM4817 (assembly GCF_055811135.1). Taxonomy (NCBI): domain Bacteria; kingdom Pseudomonadati; phylum Pseudomonadota; class Alphaproteobacteria; order Hyphomicrobiales; family Phyllobacteriaceae; genus Mesorhizobium; species Mesorhizobium sp. WSM4817. The sequence continues at coordinate 29,860 of NZ_JBVVQQ010000014.1, forward strand.
TTCGGCATGTATAACACCAGAGCCGAAGTCGACGCTTTGGCCGATGCGCTCGAAAAAGCGCGAAAGTTCTTCGGATGACGATCATGGATGATGCAGGCCACACCGCTGAGACCACGTCGGAAACGGCAGCCAATGAGGTGGTTTCCGCCTCGGCCATTCCCGCCGACGAACTGGCACGGCTGACCGACGACATCGTTTCGGCGCTGAAGACGGTCTACGACCCGGAAATCCCGGCCGACATCTATGAGCTCGGCCTGATCTACAAGATCGATATCGAGGACGACCGCTCGGTCAAGATCGACATGACCCTGACCGCGCCGGGCTGCCCGGTGGCCGGCGAAATGCCGGGCTGGGTGGAAAATGCCGTCGGCGCCGTCGAAGGCGTTTCCGGCGTCGAGGTCAACATGACCTTCGATCCGCCCTGGTCGCCCGACCGCATGTCGGAAGAGGCGCAGGTCGCGGTGGGCTGGTATTGAGGCGCACTTGCGCCAGGCAGAAAACTTCACCATTTTAGGTGAAGACTCATTCCGCAGGCCTTGAACCTGCGCGAACGCGGAGAAAAAGAATGGGACGCTTCGCCGTCATCACGATGACCGAAAGGGCTGCCGATCGGGTTCGCGAGATCGTCGCGACCCGTGAGAATGCGCATGGCATTCGCCTTGGCATCAAGAAGGGCGGCTGCGCCGGCATGGAATATACGGTCGATCTGGTGACCGAGCCCAACACCAGGGACGATCATATCGAGCGCGACGGCGCCCATGTCTATGTCGCGCCTGAGGCAGCGCTTTTCCTGTTCGGCACCGAGATGGATTTCGAGCAGACGACGCTGCGCACCGGCTTCACCTTCCGCAACCCGAACCAGAGCTCGGCCTGCGGCTGCGGCGAATCGGTGGAGCTCAAGCCGGCCGATCTGAAGGCCCTGGCCGAGGCGCGCGCATCGGCCTGATTTCCCTTCTCCCTGTTGTCCCCCTCATCCGGCCCTTCGGGCCACCTTCTCCCCGCTGGGGAGAAGAGGCTTGCATCAACGCTGGCGACCTCCTCTCCCCTCGGGGAGAGGTCGGATTGCCCCGAATTGCCCTTCGCAATTCGGTTGGCAATCCGGGTGAGGGGGCTTAGCCTATGTAAACGGGGCGAAGAAATGCTAATCCACCCACATTCCCGTTCGTTTGTGCCAGTCTGCGATCGATTCCTCGGGATAGACGTCGAAGACCTTGTCGTCCTTGCCGATTTCGGGCTCGACCCAGTTCGCCTTGTATTTCAGCATGAGGTGCACCTTTTCAGGCGGTTTCGGCAGGTCTGTGTCGATCGCCGAGGCGAAGGGGTGGACCAGCTCCGGCCAAGTCCGGTCATAGAGCCACAGTGCCGAACCACATTTTTTGCAGAAATTCCGCTCGCCTGACGAGATCTCGCATTGCGGATGCTCGTCGTCCTCGATCTCGGCCTGGTAGACGCCAAGATGGCGTTTGCCCTTGATTTTCAGCGTCTCGAAATCGGCACCGAGATTGATGGCAAAGCCACCGCCGCCCTGCTGCTTGCGGCAGATCGAGCAGTAGCACAGCATGAACGGCACCGGCGTGTGGCTTTCCACCTCGAAGCGGACGGCATTGCACCGGCAGGACCCTTTGAGCAGAAGCGGCATGAAAAACTCCGACGAAATTGGCTTTCAACTTGTCAGGATGGTGCCGGCTGCGGCGATGACAAGGGGAAATCCGGGTGACATGATCGCGGCATGGACAATGAACGCATTGCCGAACTTTTCGAAGGCCTCGGACCGGTCAGCATTCGCAAGATGTTCGGCGGCAAGGGCATCTATTTCGACGGCGTGATCGTCGCCATCGTCATTCGTGACGAATTGATGCTGAAAGCCGATGCGGAAAGCGCGCCCGAATTCGAGGCGGCCGGCTGCCGGCAATGGACCTATACGGGGTCGCGGCACGGCAAGCTGGTGTCGATGCCGTATTGGAGCGTTCCCGACAGCGCCTTCGACGATCCGGATGAGATGGCGGTCTGGGCACGCCTGGCCTATGAGGCGGGGCTGCGTGCCGGCAAATAGGTGCGTCCGCTAGCCACTCAGCTAAAGACAATCGCTCCAGGTTGGCGCCGCCCCTCTCCCCGTGAAGGACGGGGAGAGGGTCGCCGGCGTCGCGGCCAAGCCCCTTCTCCCCGTCCTTCACGGGGAGAAGGTCCCGGCAGGGGGTTCAGGGGCGGCGCCAACATCCAGGGTTTCAAGCCAGGTCGCGCGCCTCGGGCACGAATGCCAGCGCCTCGGCAAAGATAGCGCTCGTGAAGGTGGCGCTCTCGACGGCGAGCATTGCTGCGGCAACGCCTTCGCGCAGCGCTGCGCCCAGCGTCAGGCCGCGCAGCAGGGCGGCCATCGTCGCGCCCGCCAGCGCATCGGCGGCGCCGACCGTGACTTTTTTCGGCGGCAGGATCGAGAAGGCGCCGACCGCGTCGAAACCCAGCACCGGACCGTCGCCAGCGGTGACCACGCCGCTTTTCAGGCCGGCGCGTCTTAGGCCGTCGACAATGCCACGCTCGTCGGCATCGACGTCGGCGCCGGTAAGCGCGCCGGCCTCGTGCCGGTTCATGAAGGCCATCGCCAGAAACTCAAGCACCAGCGTCAGCCGCGCCGCCTTGCTGGGCGAAACGGCAAGTGCAAACACGGGCTTGTCGGCTGCAAGCGCTACCAGCCGCTCGAGCGCCGCCGACGGCAGGTTTGCGTCGCAAAGGACTGCATCAGCGGTGCTGATTGCCTCGCGCACCTTGGCACGGCGGATCTGCTTGGCAAGTGCCAGGTCGTAGAGCGCCATGTCGGCGAGGCCGGCGATCAGCGCGCCGTCGCCGTCGATCAGCACTGTGTTGCTCGGCGTCGTGCGATCGAGGAACACCACGGACAGATCGGCAATGCCGGCTGCAGCAATGGCGCGTGAAAGCGTATCGGCCAGAACATCGCCGCCCCGTACCGAAAGCAGCGAGCCGGAGACGCCGCGGCGCACGGCGCAGCGCAGCGCATTGAAGACGGCGCCGCCGACTTCCTCGCGCATCGTGCCGGGGTTCGACGCCGCCGGCACGAAGGCGCCCGAAACCTGGCCGCGCCGCTCGATATAGGCGCCGCCTACTGCCAGGATCGTCGGCGACTTCATCATGCCCAGTGAGATGACCTTTGCTGCTGCCGGGTGGAGACTAGGTTGTCCGGCGGAACCCGGCAACCGGAGGCGCGATTCGGAAGATGCCTAGCAGAATCCTGCGGGTGATGCCGGGATGCATCCTGGGTGAAAACACGAAACAAAAAAAGAACAAATCCGGATATTGTTGCTTTTTCAATCGGTTGTATCCCCTTGCCAATCGAGAACAAAAAAGGTACAAATTGATAGGGATTACGGATTGTCCGGCCTTCATTGACGACCAAGGGGTGATGTATCATGGCTCAGAATTCTTTGCGGCTTGTAGAGGACAAAACGGTGGACAAATCAAAGGCTCTGGATGCGGCGCTGTCGCAAATCGAGCGTGCCTTCGGCAAGGGCTCGATCATGCGGCTCGGCGCAAACGAGCAGGTCGTCGAGATCGAAACGGTGCCGACCGGTTCGCTTGGCCTCGACATCGCGCTCGGCGTCGGCGGCCTGCCGCGCGGCCGCATCATCGAGATCTACGGGCCGGAAAGCTCGGGCAAGACGACGCTGGCGCTGCACACTGTGGCGGAGGCCCAGAAGAAGGGCGGCATCTGCGCCTTCGTCGATGCCGAGCACGCGCTCGACCCGGTCTATGCCCGCAAGCTCGGCGTCGACCTCGAAAACCTCTTGATCTCGCAGCCCGATACCGGCGAGCAGGCGCTGGAGATCTGCGACACGCTGGTGCGTTCCGGCGCCATCGACGTGCTGGTGGTCGATTCGGTCGCGGCGCTGACGCCGCGCGCCGAAATCGAAGGCGAGATGGGCGATTCGCTGCCCGGCCTGCAGGCCCGCCTGATGAGCCAGGCGCTGCGCAAGCTGACCGCCTCGATCTCGCGCTCCAACACCATGGTCATCTTCATCAACCAGATCCGCATGAAGATCGGCGTCATGTTCGGTTCGCCCGAGACCACGACCGGCGGCAACGCGCTGAAATTCTACGCTTCGGTGCGCCTCGACATTCGCCGCATCGGCTCGGTCAAGGACCGCGACGAGGTCGTCGGCAACCAGACCCGCGTCAAGGTGGTCAAGAACAAGCTGGCGCCGCCCTTCAAGGTGGTCGAGTTCGATATCATGTATGGCGAGGGCGTGTCCAAGACCGGCGAGCTGGTTGACCTCGGCGTCAAGGCTGGCGTGGTCGAAAAGTCGGGCGCCTGGTTCTCCTACAATTCGCAGCGTCTCGGCCAGGGCCGCGAGAATGCAAAACTGTTCCTGCGCGACAATCCCGATACGGCGCGCGAAATCGAATTGGCACTACGGCAGAATGCCGGGCTGATTGCGGAAAAGTTCCTCGAGAATGGTGGTTCCGAAGGCGGAGACGATGGTTTCGAGGACGAAGCCGGCGCCATGTAGGCTTCGGCAGTGGCCGGAGTTTGGCCATGATTCCCGCGCATCAGCTCCAGCCTGTGTAATCGAGTCCTGTATTGTTGCGTTCGAACCGCCGGCCTAGCGCCGGCGGTTTGCGTTTCAGCGGTGGCGCCGAGATGACCGGCAAGCCCCGCAAATTGGCCCAATTCCGTGTTTCTGGACAGGGTGCAACGCGGCGGCTAAAAGGCCATGTCCATTTGCCGTCGGCCGCGCCGGCGGCTCTCTCTAAAAGCTAAAAGGCAGTATTCATGAGTGGCGTGAACGAGATCCGGTCGACATTCCTCGACTATTTCCGCAAGGAGGGTCACGAGGTCGTCGCGTCGAGCCCGCTGGTGCCGCGCAACGACCCGACACTGATGTTCACCAATGCCGGCATGGTGCAGTTCAAGAACGTTTTCACCGGCCTGGAAAAGCGACCCTACTCGCGTGCCACGACGGCTCAGAAGAGTGTTCGCGCCGGCGGCAAGCACAACGACCTCGACAATGTCGGCTACACCGCGCGCCACCTGACCTTCTTCGAGATGCTCGGTAATTTCTCGTTCGGCGACTATTTCAAGGAGCGCGCCATCGAGCTTGCCTGGAACCTGATCACCAGGGAGTTCGGGCTGAAGAAGGACAAGCTGCTGGTCACGGTCTATCACACCGACGACGAGGCTGCCGGCTACTGGAAGAAGATCGCCGGCTTTTCCGACGATCGTATCATCCGCATTCCGACCTCGGACAATTTCTGGGCGATGGGCGACACCGGACCTTGCGGTCCGTGCTCGGAGATCTTCATCGACCGTGGCGAGCACATCTGGGGCGGCCCTCCCGGCAGCCCCGAGGAGGATGGCGACCGTTTCCTCGAATTCTGGAACCTGGTGTTCATGCAGTATGAACAGGTGACGAAGGATGAGCGCATCGACCTGCCGCGCCCGTCGATCGACACCGGCATGGGCCTGGAGCGCATGGCCTCCATTCTGCAAGGGGTCGAGAGCATCTTCGAGACCGACCTGTTCCGTCACCTGATCGAGGCCGCGTCATCCGCGCTCGGCCGCGGTCCGGATGCCGACACCGTCGGATCGTTCCGCGTCATCGCCGACCATTTGCGTTCGTCCTGCTTTCTGGTGGCCGACGGCGTGCTGCCGTCCAATGAGGGCCGCGGTTACGTGCTGCGTCGCATCATGCGCCGCGCCATGCGCCATGGGCAGCTTTTGGGCGCCGGTGATCCGCTGATGTGGCGGCTGGTGCCGGCGCTGGTGCGCGAGATGGGCCAGGCCTATTCGGAACTGGTGCGCGGCGAACAGATGATCACCGAGACGCTGAAGCTTGAAGAAACCCGTTTCCGCAAGACGCTGGTGCGCGGCTTGGGCCTGCTTTCGGAAGCGACGGAAAAGCTGGGTGCCGGCGACATGCTGGATGGCGAGACCGCCTTCAAGCTCTACGACACCTATGGCTTTCCGCTCGATCTGACGCAGGATGCGCTGCGTCAGCGCAACATCTCGGTCGATCTTGCCGGCTTCACCAATGCGATGGAGCAGCAGAAGGCCGAGGCGCGCAAGAGCTGGGCTGGTTCCGGCGAGGCGGCGACCGAAACAGTGTGGTTCCCGGTGCGCGAGAAGCATGGCGCCACCGAGTTCCTCGGCTACGAGACCGAGCAGGCGGAAGGCCTCATCCAGGCGCTGGTCAGGGACGGCAAGATCGTCGACAGCGCCGCCAACGGCGAGGCGGTTGCCGTAGTCGTCAACCAGACGCCGTTCTATGGCGAATCCGGCGGCCAGGTGGGTGATACCGGCGTCATTTCAGGCGAAGGGTTCTCAATCGAGATCTCCGATACGCAGAAGAAGGCCGACGGGCTTTTCGTGCATCTCGGCAAGGTGGCCGACGGCACGGTCGACACGGGCGCGACCGTCGAGCTGAAGGTCGACCATGCGCGCCGCTCCAGGCTGCGCGCGAACCATTCCGCGACGCATCTGATCCACGAAGCGCTGCGCGAGGTGCTAGGCACCCATGTCGCGCAGAAGGGCTCACTGGTCGCGCCCGAGCGTCTGCGCTTCGACATTTCGCACAACAAGCCGATCTCGCCTGACGAGATCGAACAGGTCGAGCGGATGGCGAACGAGATCGTCGTCCAGAACAGTCCGGTCATCACGCGGCTGATGTCGGTTGACGGTGCCATCGCCGAAGGCGCCATGGCGCTGTTCGGCGAAAAGTATGGCGACGAGGTGCGCGTCGTTTCGATGGGCACGGGCTTGCATGGCGCCAGGGCCAACCGGCCTTATTCGGTCGAGCTATGCGGCGGCACGCATGTCAGGGCGACCGGCGACATCGGTCTGGTGCGCATCGTGTCGGACAGTGCAGTCGCTGCCGGCGTGCGCCGCATCGAGGCCTTGACCGGCGAGGCGGCCAGAAAGCATCTCGACGAGCAGGACAAGCGGCTGAAGGCGGTCGCGGCGGCGCTGAAGATTTCGCCGGCCGACGTGCCGGCGCGCGTCGAGGCGCTGCTCGACGAGCGCAAGAAGCTCGAGAAGGAACTGACCGAAGCGCGCAAGAAACTGGCGCTGGGCGACCGCTCGCCAGCCGGCGTGCCTGCCGAGAACGAGACCATTGCCGGTGTCGGCTTCCTCGGCAAGGCGGTATCGGGCGTTGCGCCGAAGGATTTGAAGCCGTTGGCCGATGCCGGCAAGAAGTCGCTCGGCTCCGGCGTCGTCGTCTTCGTCGGCGCCGGCGAGGACAACAAGGCCAGCGTCGTGGTCGGCGTCACCGACGACCTGACCGGCCGCTTCAGCGCGGTCGATCTGGTCCGCGTGGCGTCCGCGGCATTGGGCGGGCAGGGCGGCGGCGGTCGGCCTGACATGGCCCAGGCCGGCGGCCCGGACGCATCGAGGGCCGAAGACGCGATCGCTGCAGTGAAGGCGGCTCTGGAGGCGGCCTGATCGGTTGCTGGGAGGCACCCCCCTCTGTCCTGCCGGACATCTCCCCCTCAAGGGGGGAGATTGGCAGCTTCATTGCCCTGCCTTTTCACAACGTCGAAAATTGGCGAAAACAATCGTGACATCCGATCTCCCCCCTTGAGGGGGAGATGTCCGGCAGGACAGAGGGGGGTGCTGTCCCTCGGCCTTTCGGACTTTGTCACCCGGCCTTTTCGGTCTTCGCAAAACTCTCCCGTCCGGTGATGTGACCCCACCAGGACTGGATATCGGCAAACTCCGCCAGCAGGTTTTGCCCCTCAGTGACCTTGACGAAATAGCCGATGATGGGTGCTGCATGCAGGTCGGCCAGCGTCAGTTGCTCGCCCAGCAGCCACGGCCCGGCGGCTTTCAGTGAGGTGAGTGCGCGAAGCACTGTCGCCGCCTGCAGAAGCCCATTGGCGATCAAAGCCTCGTCAGGCGCCGTTTTCTCCAGCCGCTCGACGGCGACATCCCAGACCATGGCTCGATAGGCATAGGCGTCGAGCATGCCGATGATCTGGTTCATACGTGCGCGAGGCCGGGCTTCGATCGGTTGCAACGCCGGGCCGTCGAACGCTTCGTCGACATAGCGGGCGATCGCGCCGGTCTCGTGGAGGCGGAACCCGTCATGCTCGAAGGCCGGGATGCGGCCGAACGGCTGATGGTCGAAATACCAGCCCGGAATGCCGTCCGCCGCGAAGATGTCGACCGGCACAAGTTCGTAGCCGATGCCTTTTTCCTCGAGTGCGAGGCGGACGATGCGCACATAGACGCTGTAGTCCGCCCCGTAGACGACGGGCCTGCTCACAACGCTGGTCAGGCCATTGCCTTCTGCAGATTCTCGTCGATCTTGTCGAGGAAGCCGGTGGTCGAAAGCCATGGCTGGTCGGGACCGATCAGCAGCGACAGATCCTTGGTCATGAAGCCGGCTTCGACGGTCTGGATGCAGACTTTTTCCAGCGTCTCGGCAAAACGCATCAGCTCGGCATTGTCGTCGAGTTTGGCGCGGTGCGCCAGGCCGCGCGTCCAGGCGAAGATCGAGGCGATCGAATTGGTCGAGGTTTCCTCGCCCTTCTGGTGCTGCCGATAATGACGGGTGACGGTGCCGTGCGCCGCCTCCGCCTCCACCGTCTTGCCGTCCGGCGTCATCAGCACCGAGGTCATCAGGCCGAGCGACCCAAAACCTTGCGCCACGGTGTCCGACTGCACGTCGCCATCATAGTTCTTGCAGGCCCAGATATAGCCGCCCGACCATTTCAGGCTGGAGGCGACCATGTCGTCGATCAGCCGGTGCTCGTACCAGAGCTTCTTGGCTTTGAACTCGGCTTCGAACTCTGCCTCGTAGACTTCCTGGAAAATGTCCTTGAAGCGGCCGTCATAGGCCTTGAGGATGGTGTTCTTGGTCGAGAGGTAGACCGGGTAGTTGCGCAGCAGGCCGTAATTGAGCGAGGCGCGGGCGAATTCGCGGATCGAGTCGTCGAGATTGTACATGGCCATGGCGACGCCGGCGGCCGGCGCATCGAACACGTCATGCTCGATCACCTTGCCGTCCTCGCCGACGAACTTGATCGTCAGCTTGCCCTTGCCGGGGAAGCGGAAGTCGGTGGCGCGGTACTGGTCGCCGAAGGCATGACGGCCGACGATGATCGGCTTGGTCCAGCCGGGCACCAGCCGCGGCACGTTCTTCATGATGATCGGCTCGCGAAAGATGGTGCCACCGAGGATGTTGCGGATGGTGCCGTTCGGCGACTTCCACATCTTCTTCAGCCCGAATTCCTCGACACGCTGCTCGTCGGGGGTGATCGTCGCGCATTTCACGCCGACGCCATGCTTCTTGATGGCATTGGCCGAATCGATGGTCACCTGGTCGTTGGTGGCGTCGCGGTGCTCAACGCTGAGGTCGTAATATTCAAGCTTGAGGTCGAGATAGGGGTGGATCAGCTTGTCCTTGATGAACTGCCAGATGATGCGGGTCATCTCGTCGCCGTCGAGTTCGACGACCGGGTTCGCCACCTTGATCTTCGCCATGGAAAGAATGCCTCATTGTTGGGGATCGGAACGGCCTTGCCCGCATGGCTTTGGCCGGGGATGCGGCCCGTATATCAAAGCATTTTTGGCCGCGCAAACGGCGATCCGTCCCAGCGGGCTCGCCCCTGGCATCGGGCGTTGCCTGCCAAAGCTTCATTTTCGCGGCCGGATATGGCAGGAGACGCTGAAATGCCGCAAACAGCAGTTCATTGAGACAATGCAAGCCAGCAACGACATCCTTCCTGCCACCGGCCCGGCGATCATCCTGGTCGAGCCGCAGCTCGGCGAGAATATCGGCATGGTCGCGCGCGCCATGGCGAATTTCGGTCTGTCCGAACTGCGCCTCGTTAATCCGCGCGACGGCTGGCCGAGCGAAAAGGCGCGCGCTGCCGCGAGCCGCGCCGATCACGTCATCGATGCCGCTGGAGTATATGACGATCTGGCCTCGGCGGTCGCCGACCTGAACTTCGTCTTCGCCACCACGGCGCGCGCGCGCGATAATTTCAAACCGGTGCGCGGACCGGTCGAGGCGGGCAGGGCGCTGAGAGCGCGGCAGCGATCCGGACAGCGCACCGGCATTCTGTTCGGCCGCGAGCGGTTCGGGCTCTACAATGACGAGGTCGGCCTCGCCGACGAGATCGTCACCTTCCCGGTCGATCCCGCCTTCTCCTCGCTCAACATCGCCCAGGCCGCCTTGCTGATGTCCTATGAGTGGATGAAGTCGGGCCTGGAAGACGAGACCAAAACCAATTTTTCCAGTCCCGACATGATGCCGGCGACCAAGGAACAGTTGCACGGCCTGTTCGCCTATCTGGAAGGCGCGCTCGAAGCGCGCGGCTATTTCCGCCCGGCGGCGAAGAAGCCGAAAATGGTCGACAACCTGCGCGCGGTGCTGACGCGCGCCGGCTTCGCCGAGCCGGAGCTCAAGGTGCTGCGCGGCATAATATCATCGCTGGACAGGTTTTCGCCGGCCATGCCGCGCGGCGACGGATCGCCGGGCGATGATCCAAGGCGGCTTCCGGCAGCGGCCCGCGCCGCCAAGGCGACAGACAAGGACCAGGCCTGAGAGACAGGCTCTAGCCGTAACCGAATGTTATTTGCTGTGGTCCATCATCCCAAAAATGATGGATCAGGCCTAAAATGATGAATAGGGATTTGTGACCATCTTCCCGCCGCGGACCCGCAGCCTTCTCCGCCTTCTCCTGTAGACGATGACAATGACCGATCCTTCAAGCGCCCGCCCGATCCTGATGTTCGATTCCGGCATCGGCGGCCTGACGGTGCTGCGCGAAGCGCGGGTGCTGATGCCCGACCGCCGCTTCGTCTATGTCGCCGACGACGCGGCTTTCCCTTACGGGGCTTGGGAGGAAGCGGCACTGAGGGCACATGTGCTGGAGCTGTTCGGCAAGCTGCTTGATCGTTTTTCGCCGGCCATTTCGGTCATCGCCTGCAACACCGCCTCGACTCTGGTCATCGATGCGTTGCGCGAAAGATTTCCCGGTCATCCTTTCGTCGGCACGGTGCCGGCGATCAAGCCGGCAGCGGAACGCACACGCTCCGGGTTGGTTTCGGTGCTGGCGACGCCCGGCACCGTCAAGCGCCAGTATACCCGCGACCTGATCGGCAAATGGGCGCAGAAATGCCATGTCCGCCTGGTTGGCAGCGACAATCTGGCGGGACTGGCCGAAGTCTATATGCGCGATGGCTTTGTCGATGAAGAGGCGGTGCGTGCCGAGATCGCGCCGTGCTTCGTCGAACATGACGAATTGCGGACCGACATCGTCGTGCTTGCCTGCACCCACTATCCCTTTCTGGCCAATCGCATGCGCAAGACGGCACCCTGGCCGGTCGATTGGCTCGATCCCGCCGAGGCGATCGCACGGCGGGCGCTCTCGCTGCTCGCGCATGCCGAGGCCAGCCACCGCGGCGAGGCGTTGCCGGAAGGCGCCGACCTTGCTGTCTTCACCTCGAAGCGGGTCGATTTCCCGACTCGCCGCCTGATGCAGGGGTTTGGGCTGGCGATTTCCTGATATCTGGGAACATCACCACGACCGCTGCGTTTTTCCCGCATCGCAAGACGGGAGAAACGATCATGCCAGCCACTTCAAAAGCCCAGCAGAAAGCCGCCGGGGCGGCATTGTCCGCCAAGCGTGGCGAGACCAAGAAGAGCGAGCTCAAAGGCGCTTCGAAGGGAATGTACAAATCGATGAGCGAAAAGCAGCTCGAGGAGTTCGCCGAGACCAAGCGCAAGGGCCTGCCCGAGAAGAAATCGAAACACTAGCCGCTTGTCCCACCCGCAGGACAGGTCCCATGATTGGATAGCCGCGGTCCCGCACACAGCGCGCGGGGATACCGCGGCGTATCGGCTGCCATCATCGACGCCTACCGCGATCTTGACACCAGTCAAATCTCCGTCTAATCAGCCCCCAACGCCGGGCCGCAACGTCCGGTGGTTTCTTTATGTGCAATGACGTGTCCCGTGGGTTTTCCGCCGCGTTGCGTGGGAGAACCCTGTCAGGTCTCGAAAACGGGGGCCAGAGGAGGGCGCGTTTCCTTCACCCGGACCATGAGGTGCCGGGTGTGTCTTTTTGAAAGGGAATGCGATGAGCAAGCGCGAATCCGCGAAATACAAGATCGACCGCCGTCTCGGCGAAAACATCTGGGGCCGCCCGAAGTCCCCGGTCAACAAGCGCGAATACGGTCCTGGCCAGCACGGCCAGCGCCGCAAGGGCAAGCTTTCCGATTTCGGCCTGCAGCTGCGTGCCAAGCAGAAGCTGAAGGGTCACTATGGCGACGTGTCGGAAAAGCAGTTCCGCAAGGTCTATGAAGAGGCGAACCGCCGCAAGGGCGACACCTCGGAGAATCTGATCGGCCTGCTCGAGTCTCGTCTCGACGCGGTTGTCTACCGCGCCAAGTTCGTGCCGACCATTTTTGCCGCTCGCCAGTTCGTCAATCACGGCCACATCAATGTCAACGGCAAGCGCGTCAACATCGGCTCGTACCGCTGCAAGCCGGGCGATGTCATCGAAGTGCGCGAAAAGTCGAAGCAGCTGGTGATCGTCCTGGAATCGGTAGGCCTGGCTGAGCGCGACGTGCCTGATTACATCGAGGTCGATCATAACAAGATGACGGCGTCCTTCGGGCGCATCCCCGGGCTGTCGGATGTTCCCTTCGCCGTGCAGATGGAACCGAACCTGGTCGTCGAATTCTATTCGCGCTGATCGATTTTTTTCATCTGCGACATCATCGAAGGCCGCCCTCGAGGCGGCCTTTTCTTTGGGGCTCCGAAAATCGATTTCGATTTTCGGGCCGATGCGCTACTCCGGGCAGCAACAAGGATTTTTGGGCCGCCGCGCCATGAACATGCTGCCAGAAACAATCGAACCGATCACTGACGCCGCAGGCGGCTTTCATCCGCTGTTTGCCGATGTGCCGTCCTCCGTCGAATTCAACAAGCTGCGCAAGCGGCTGCTGCGTCTCGCCCGTCAGGCGATCGACGATTTTTCCATGGTCAGGCCCGGCGATCGCTGGCTGGTCGCCTTGTCCGGCGGCAAGGATTCCTACGGCCTGCTTGCGTTGCTGCTCGACCTCAAATGGCGCGGGCTGCTACCGGTCGACCTGCTGGCCTGCAATCTCGACCAGGGCCAGCCGAACTTTCCAAAGCACATTCTGCCCGATTACCTCAACACATACGCCATTGCGCACCGCATCGAATATCAGGACACCTATTCGGTGGTGACCGACAAGCTTCCCCAGGGCAGCACCTATTGTTCGCTGTGCTCGCGGCTCAGGCGCGGCCATCTCTACCGCATCGCGCGCGAGGAGGGCTGCTCGGCTTTGGTGCTCGGCCACCACCGCGAAGACATTCTCGAAACCTTTTTCATGAACCTGTTGCATGGCGGACGCCTCGCCGCCATGCCGCCAAAACTGCTCAACGACGACGGCGACGTCATGGTGCTGCGGCCGCTCGCCTATTGCGCCGAGGCCGATCTCGAAAAATTCGCCGGCGCCATGAAGTTCCCGATCATTCCGTGCGATCTGTGCGGCAGCCAGGACGGCTTGCAGCGCAATGCGATGAAGGCGTTGCTCGACGACCTGGAAAAGCGCATGCCCGGCCGCAAGAACACGATGATCCACGCAATGACCAATGTGCGGCCCTCGCATCTGCTCGACAGAAAGCTGTTCGATTTCGCCGGACTCAACGAAACCCTGACCGCAAGGCAAGACGTTCCCGATGACATTTGACGATACCGCGATCGACTGGCTCGCCACGCTTCTGTCCGACGCTGCCATTGCCGAGATCATGCCGCGCTTTCGCCGGCTGGATGAGGGCGACATCCGCCAGAAGACCTCGGCAGCCGATCTGGTGACGGAGGCCGATGTGAGTGCCGAGCGGCTCATCACCGTCAGGCTGCGTGAGCGCTACCCGCAGGCGATGATCGTCGGCGAGGAAGCCTGCTCCGACGACCCGGCGCTGCTCCAGGGCCTCGGCGAAGCCGATCTCGCCTTCGTCATCGATCCGGTCGACGGCACTTTCAATTTCGCCTCCGGCGTGCCGCTGTTCGGCGTCATGCTGGGCGTCGTGGTGAAGGGCGAGACCGTCGCCGGCATCATTCACGATCCCATCGGCAAGGACTGGCTGATCGGCGCCAGCGGTGCTGGCAGCCACATACGGCATGCGCATGGCACTTTGGAGAAGGTGCATGTCGCCGAGCCTGCGCCGCTCTCGCAAATGACCGGCGCGGTTTCCTGGCAATATATGCCCGAGCCGGAACGGTCACGGCTGGCGCGCAACCAGACGAAATCCTTGTCGCAATTCGGCTATCGCTGCGCGGCTCACGAATACCGCCTGCTGGCGAGCGGCCACGCCCACTTCATCGTCTACAACAAGCTGATGCCGTGGGATCATCTGGCCGGTGTGCTGATCCATGCCGAGGCCGGTGGTTACGCCGCGCGTTTCGACGGCAGCACCTATCGGCCGTCGCATGTCGGCGGTGGCCTTCTTGTCGCACCGGACGAAGCAAGCTGGCGCGAACTGCGCCGGGAACTGTGGGCGGAATAGGCCGTTTGGCATCGGCCGGATGAAGCCAGCCGAGGATTGTGGCGCCGAGCTGATGCATTCGCACGACATGGAGAACTTCAAGACTTATCGGACCGGCAGGCAGTTCTACGGCTGATCGCCGCCGATGCGGAGACAAGACCATGCGCTATCTCGAACACGCCGAACCGGTCATCACGCTTACTGCCGGGCCGGTGAACGCCTATCCCGACGTGCTGCGCGGCCTCGGCCGCACCGTGCTCTACGATCACGACCCGGCGTTCCAGCTCTTTTACGAGCGTGTGGTCGACAAGGCGCAGAAGGCGATGCGGCTGTCGAACAAGCCGGTCATCCTGCATGGCGAGCCGGTGCTTGGCCTGGAGGCGGCGGCAGCCTCCCTGATCACGCCCGACGACGTCGTGCTCAACCTTGCCTCGGGAGTCTACGGCAAGGCGTTTGGCTATTGGGCGAAGCGCTATTCGCCGCATCTGCTCGAAATCGAGGTGCCCTATAACGAGGCGATCGACCCGCAGGCGGTTGCGGCAATGCTGGCAGCGCATCCGGAAATCAGCATCGTTTCCGTCTGCCATCACGACACCCCGTCGGGCACCATCAACCCGATCGACGCCATCGGCGCGCTGGTTTCGGCGCATGGCGCCTATCTGATCGTCGATGCCGTTTCGTCCTTCGGCGGCATGAAAACGCATCCGGAGGACTGCAAGGCCGATGTTTATGTCACCGGCCCGAACAAATGCCTCGGCGCGCCTCCTGGTCTGACGATGATGGGCGTCAGCGAGCGGGCCTGGGCGAAGATGAAGGCCAACGAGGCAGCGCCACGCGGATCGATGCTCAGCATCGTCGACTGGGAGCATACGTGGTCGAAGGACAAGCCGTTTCCGTTCACGCCGTCCGTCGCGCAGATGAACGGGCTCGACGTCGCGCTCGACCTCTACCTCAACGAGGGACCGGCGGCGGTGTGGGCGCGCCACGCGCTCACCGCCAAGGCCATGCGCGCCGGGGTCGCCGCCATGGGTCTGTCGATCTGGGCGGCCAGCGACATCATCGCATCGCCGACCACGACCGCTGTCAGGACACCCGAAGGCATCGACGAGGAGGCGCTTCGCCAGGCCGCACGCGCCCGCTACGGCGTGGTGTTCTCGTCTGGCCGCGGCGAAACATTGGGCAAGCTGACGCGTATCGGCCATATGGGCCCGACCGCCCAGCCGATCTATGCGATCGCGGCGCTGACGGCACTTAGCGGCGCGATGAATGCATTGGGCGAAAAGCTTGCGGTCGGCAAAGGCATCGATGCGGCGCTCGCCGTTATCGACGCAGACGTCTGAAAGGATCCATCCGCAGCGCTGATACTCGATGGAAGCTTTCGTCGATAAATTCGATTACATTTATCGCGCGAAACCGGAGACCCGAGATGAAACCTCGGTCCGCAATTGTCGCCCTTACCCTTGCCCTGGTTGCCGGGCCTAACGCGGCAACATCGCAGGAGCGCGGCTGTCGCAGTCCCGAACCCGTCGACACCATAAACGAGATGTTCTCCGCGATCGTCGCCTGTTGGGAGCCGCCGCCCGGAACCGCGGGCATGACCCTGACGCTGCAGTTCTCAATTCGCCGAAACGGCACACTTATCGGCAAGCCTCGCGCCACCTACTCCCGTCTGGGGGATGATGGCAGCCTCAACCGGGCTTTCGTCGCTTCCGTCCTCGAGGCCCTCGACAAGGCTCTGCCACTGCCGGTTTCGGACAGGATGGGTGGGGCGATCGCAGGGCGTTTGCTGTTCCCTCGCTTCACCGCAGCGAGCGGGGATGAATCCTGAAAGGCGTTCGGCCTTAAACCGGCGGGTTCTGCGGCTGGAAGAATTTGCCGCGCTCGGCGATCAGCACCATCACCAATGCGCCAAGCGAAACGCTGCAGAATCCGGCGGCCAAGGGCGTCACCGTGCCGTTGAAGGCTTGGCCGATCAGCGTGCCGAGCACGCCGCCGAGGAAGGTCTGCATGAAGCCCAGAATGGACGACGCTGTCCCGGCCAACTGGCCGAGCGGCTCCATGGCGAGCGCGTTGAAATTCGCGCCGAGTGCGCCGAACGGGACCATCGTGCAGGCAAAGAAGGTGATGAAAAGCCAGAGCGGCATCTTCATCTGGATGGAAACGACCAGCCAGGCGAGGCTGATGGCCAGAAACAAGAGCAGCGCGCTTTGCGACAGGCGGCGCATGCCGATGCGGCCGACAAGGCGCGAATTCAGATAGCTCGAAAAGGAGAGCACGCCGGCGATCCCTGCGAAAATCAGCGGGAACATCTCGCCGACGCCGAAGACATCGACATAGATCTGCTGCGCCGAGTTGATGAAGCCGAACATCGCACCGAAGGCAAAAGTGCTGGCGAAGGCATAGCATAGCGCGATGCGATTGGTCAGCACGATGCGGAAACCGCCAAGGACGGATGATGCCGTCAGCGGCCGGCGATATTCGGGATGCAGCGTTTCCGGCAGCCGCAGCAGCGCCCACGCCGACACGATCAGCGCCCCGGCCGCCATGGTGATGAAGATCCAGTGCCAGGAGGCAAACAGCATGATGACCTGGCCGATGCCTGGCGCCACCACCGGAATGGCCATGAACACCATGAAGATCAGCGACATCACCTCAGCCATGCGCCGGCCGTCGAACGTGTCGCGCACGATCGAGACGGCGATGACGCGTGTAGCCGCGGCGCCGATGCCTTGCACCACCCGGCACAGGATAAGCGTGGCGAATGTCGGGGCGATCGCCGCCGCACTCGCCGCGGCGACGTAGATAACCAGTCCGACGACGAGCGGAGCGCGGCGTCCGAAGCGGTCCGAGATCGGCCCGAAGAAGAGCTGTCCGCCGCCAAAGCCGAGAATGTACGCGGCAATCACATACTGGCGGTGGTTTTCATTTTCCACGCCCAGCGAGGCGCCGATCTGCTGCAGCGCCGGCAGCATGATGTCGATGGCCAGCGAGTTGAGCGCCATCAATGCCGCGCACAGCGCGATGAATTCCCAGCGCGGAATAGGCAAGGTGCTTGCCTGTTGCTGCGCTTCTGCATGCTGATCCACGGCAAAGTCCGATCTTCAAACGAAAAAGCGCCGGCGCACCGGCGCATTCATTCGTCTTGTGCCCCGATACCGGGGAGATAATCAGCTTGGCGAAGTGCCCTAAATGTCCGTCAGGCGGCGCCTTTGACGCTGACGCCCTTTTCGACGAGGAACGTCTGCAGTTCGCCTGCCTGGAACATCTCGCGGACGATGTCGCAACCGCCGACGAACTCACCCTTGACGTAGAGCTGAGGGATCGTCGGCCAGTTGGAGTATTCCTTGATACCTTGCCGCAGCTCGGCCGAGGTCAGCACGTCGACGCCCTTGTAGTCGGCCCCGATGTAGTCGAGGATCTGCACGACCTGACCGGAAAATCCGCATTGCGGGAAACCGGGCGTGCCCTTCATGAAGAGAACGACGTCGTTGGCCTTCACTTCGCTGTCGATGTAGTCGTTGATACCGCTCATAGAAAATCCTTTCATGCCCGCGGGAGCCGGGCTCGAAACATACCCTTTCAAATAAACCCATAGGTTGCCTGAAACAAGACGTTTGCCGCCTTGTCACGCAAATGGCGCAAAGGATGGCCTGGGCCAAGAGCATCGGACGGCTATCTTCCCAAGCCAGCAAAGCCCTAAAAAAGCTTATTCCGGCACGCTGGTCTGCAGTGCGAGCGCGTGCAGCACGCCGCCCATATTGCCCTTCAGCGCGTCGTAGACCATCTGGTGCTGCTGGACGCGGCTTTTGCCGCGAAAGCTTTCGGCCACCACTTCGGCCGCATAATGGTCGCCGTCGCCGGCCAGGTCGCGAATCGTCACCTTGGCGTCCGGAATGCCTTCCTTGATCAACCGTTCGATGTCGTGCGCGTCCATTGCCATGCGAGGATTCCTTGTTCAGATCTCATAGATATGATCGAAACGGCGGATGAACCACACCGCAACGACCCCGCTCGATCAAATCAGGGGTCCACGACCTCATTTGCCATGAAGCGAGGAAACCAGGATTCGTGGGCAGCGGTCAATTCGCCGACAGGGATCGCCCGCGCCTCGCCGAGTTTCAGGTCGCTGCCGCCGGTCGAGCCGATCCACGGCGCGAAGATGCCTAGCTTGCTCTGCTCTTCGCGAATGGCGTCCCATTCCTCGCTTTGCGGATCGATCGACAGCGTCAAGAGGTAGCGGCCCTGATCCTCGCCGAACCAGACCGGGATCGGGTCGGTCCCGACCAGGCCGGGGACGGTTGCGCCGATGCCGGACGCCATCGCCATTTCGGCCAGCGCGACGGCAATGCCGCCATCGGAAACGTCATGCGCTGATGTGACGACGCCGGAGGCGATCAGAGTGCGTACATGGTGGCCGACGCGCTTTTCGTGGTCGAGGTCGACCGGCGGCGGCGGGCCATCGGTGCGGCCATGGATGTCGCGCATATAGGCCGACTGGGCGAGATGCGTTCCCCACATCGACGGCGCGCCGACCAGCAGGATCATCTGCCCCTCGGCGGCAAAGCCGATCCGCGCCATCTGGGACCAGTCGGCGATCAGTCCGACGCCGCCGATGGTCGGCGTCGGCAAGATGCCTTGCCCGTTGGTTTCGTTGTAGAGCGAGACATTGCCGGAGACGATCGGAAAGCCGAGCGCGCGACAGGCGTCGCCGATGCCTTTCACGGCGCCGACCAACTGGCCCATGATCTCGGGTCGTTCC
Source organism: Mesorhizobium sp. WSM4817 (assembly GCF_055811135.1). Taxonomy (NCBI): domain Bacteria; kingdom Pseudomonadati; phylum Pseudomonadota; class Alphaproteobacteria; order Hyphomicrobiales; family Phyllobacteriaceae; genus Mesorhizobium; species Mesorhizobium sp. WSM4817. The sequence goes on from NZ_JBVVQQ010000014.1 coordinate 49,153, forward strand.
GGGTTGCCGAAATTGAGGTTGTCGGTGGCCGCGAGCGGCAGGGCGCCGGTGGCGGTAAGATTGCGCCAGCATTCGGCCACCGCCTGCTTGCCGCCCTCGTAAGGGTCGGCCTCGCAATAGCGCGGCGTCACGTCGGAGGAGAAGGCGAGCGCCTTGGTCGGATGGCCCTCGACGCGCACCACGCCGGCATCGCCACCCGGAAGCTGCAGCGAATTGCCCTGGATCAGCGTGTCGTATTGTTCCCATACCCAGCGACGCGAGGACAGGTCGGGCCCGCCAAGCAGTTTCAGCAGCGCCTCAGCGACATCCGCTTGCGGTGCATCGCCGGCCGCCAGCGGCGCCGGCTTCTTCGGCTCGGTCCAGGGACGGTCATATTCCGGCGCCTGGTCGCCAAGGTCCTTGATCGGCAGATTGGCGACTTCGTCGCCCTGGTGCAGCACGCGAAAGCGCAGATCGTCGGTTGTCTTGCCGACGATGGCGAAGTCGAGGCCCCATTTGTGGAAGATCGCCTCGGCTTGCTTTTCCTTTTCGGGGCGCAGCACCATCAGCATGCGCTCCTGGCTCTCCGACAGCATCATCTCATAGGCGCTCATGCGCTCCTCGCGCACCGGCACCTTGTCGAGGTCGAGCTCGATGCCGAGGTCGCCCTTGGCGCCCATCTCGACCGCCGAGCAGGTGAGGCCGGCAGCACCCATGTCCTGGATGGCGATGACGGCGCCGGACGCCATCAGTTCGAGGCAGGCTTCGAGCAGGCATTTTTCGGTGAACGGGTCGCCGACCTGGACGGTGGGCCGCTTCTCGTCGATCTTGTCGTCGAATTCGGCCGAGGCCATGGTGGCGCCGCCGACACCGTCGCGGCCGGTCTTGGCGCCGAGATAGACGACCGGCAGGCCGACTCCCTTGGCTTCCGACAGGAAGATCGCATCGGTCTTGGCCAGCCCCGCCGCAAACGCGTTGACCAGGATGTTGCCATTGTAGCGCGCGTCGAAATTGACCTCGCCGCCGACCGTCGGCACGCCGAAGGAATTGCCGTAGCCGCCGACGCCGGCAACGACGCCGGCGATGAGGTGCCTGGTCTTGGGGTGGTCCGGCGCGCCGAAGCGCAGTGCGTTCATTGCCGCGATCGGCCGCGCGCCCATGGTGAAGACATCGCGCAGGATGCCGCCGACGCCGGTCGCCGCGCCCTGATAAGGCTCGATGAAGGAGGGGTGGTTATGGCTCTCCATCTTGAAGACGACGCAGTCACCGTCGCCGATATCGACCACGCCGGCATTCTCGCCCGGGCCCTGGATGACCTGCGGCCCGGTGGTGGGCAGCGTGCGCAGCCACTTTTTCGAGGATTTATACGAGCAGTGCTCGTTCCACATCGCCGAAAAGATGCCGAGCTCGGTAAAGCTCGGCTCGCGCCCGACCAGGTCGAGGATGCGCTGATATTCGTCGGGCTTCAGCCCGTGCGCGGCAATGAGTTCCGGAGTGATCGGCACGGAATTGGAAATGGTCATGGGCGGCAATTTATGTCCTTGGGATCGAGTCCCGTCTTATCGCAAGCTTTGCAGCCGATACACCCATCAAGCGACGAAAAACGATGGAAAGGGTGCAGCAAGTAGCGAAAGATCGCCACTCGGCCCGCCGGTTTCAAGCCGGTTCAGGAGAAACTGTCGTAGCCGGCGCGGCCCTCGTCCAGCAGCCGCCGGATCACGCCGACGCCGCCGGCGATGTCCTCTCGTCGCTCCGGCTGTGAAACGCCAAACCGCACGCCGTGAAAAACCTGCTCGGAACGCCCGGCCTTGAACTCGTCCTCGTCGTCGATGAGCACGCCATGTTCGAGACAGGCGTTCTTGAAGGTGCCGGAAAGCCATGGATCGGGCAGGGTGAGCCAGACGAAGGGCACATTGTCTAGTGCGTTGAAGTCGAACCCGGCTAGTGTCTCGCGCACGATCGCCACGCGCGCGTTGATCTCGACGATGCTGCGCTTGCGCATCTCGCTGGCCTGGCCGGACAGAACCAGTCGGCTACACACTTCCGCCAGCAGGAAGGGGAGGCCACCCGTCAGCATCTTGTGAGCGACCCGGATCCGGTGGCGATAGGCCGGCGGACAAGCGAGCCAGCCGCCGCGAACGCCGGCCGCAACCGATTTCGACAGGCCGCCGGCAACGATGGTCCGTTCGGGGGCATATTCGGCCAGGAGCGGCGTCGGGTCGTCGGTCAGATCGCCATAGAGATCGTCCTCGATCAGGATGACATTGTATTCGCGCGCGACGCGCGCGATGGCCTCGCGGCGCGTCGCCGACAGCGTCACCAGTGTGGGGTTCTGTGCCGTCGGCATCAGGAACATCATTTTCGGGTGTTTTTGCGCGCAGACGCGCTCGAAATCCTCTGGATCGAGCCCTTCCGCGTCCGACGTCACCAGCGCGGTGCGGCGGCCGATCAGGCCGGCGCTGCGAGAAATCTGCGAATAGGTGAGGTGCTCGAAGACGATATAGTCGCCGGGCGTGGTCAGCGCGGCAATCGCCGCCATAACCGCGGCATGGGTGCCGAGCGTCGGAACGATGCCATCGGGGCTTGGGCGAAACGAATTTCGCGACAGCCAGCTGCAGCCGGCATCGACCCAGCGGTTGGGAAAATCCCGCGTATAGCTTGAAATCTCGTACGGATGCTCCTGCGCCGTGCGCGAAAGCACATCGGCGACAATGGCGCCCTGGCCGGTATCAGGCGCAGCCGTGCTGTCGAAGCGCAGTTTGCCGCGAGGCGCATCGATATAGCGCGTGCCTTCCACCTGCGGGTCGGGCGCCAGCAGATCGGTCTTGGTGTCATGCCGGCCAAGCACATAGGTTCCGCGTCCGACTTCGCCGCTCACCAGGCCCCGCTCGCGCAACAATTGGTAGGCCCTGCCGACCGTGCCGACGGTCGTGCCGATGTCGTATGCCAGATCGCGCTGCGGCGGCAATTTTGCCCCGGCGGCGATCACGCCACGGTCGATGTCCGTTTCGACGGAATCTGCAAGCCGCTGATAGAGCGGCCCGGAGCCGGCGGAAAGGTCGGGAAGCCAATTTGTCATGGTGACAATTTTCTATATTGCACCGTTTTGAGAGTCAATACATATGTGACCGCGCAACAAATAGGTACAATCTCGAGTTTTGGTAGCAATAAAATGGCTGCAATCGATACAATCCGTTACATGAGAGCTGGATTGCCCGGAGCCCGCCCGTCAGGCCGTCAAGGCTATGTCCGTCGCCTGGTGCGAAGGGTCAGCTCACTTGCAAACCGGATCGGCCGCTTGCTGGATCGCCGGCGCAGTCGGCTGGTCTTGCTGGAAATGACCGACGATCAGCTCAAGGATATCGGCATCTCGCGTGCCGACGCCCATCGTGAGGGTCTGAGGCCGTTCTGGGACTGAGAATACGCGCTGAAATAGAAGACGAGCGAGCCGACAAAACTGCGGCCGGCTGCCATCGACGCTGGAACGGTGATGCAGATTTGCAGGACAAGTGCGGCCAGGCCGATGACCAGACCGGCGACCTGCAGGCAGCGGCTCACTGCCCTATGCAGCCGCACCGCAGGCCTGATTGCCAGCCTGCCAGCGGGCAATGTCCGAGCCGATGCGTGCGCCGAGCGGTTCGGCCATCAGCGGACCGTACACGTCAACCCGGCGTGAATTGCCCTGTGCCTGCACGACCAGCAACGGCTTTCCGCCATAATGCTTGACCGGAACCAGCAGGAAGCGCGGCGTGCCGGTGAACGAATTCAGCTCGTTGGCCATCTGATAGGGCTTGAAAGCGGGATCCTTGCTGGCGATCCAGCATTTGTGCGCGGCGATCGCCACCTGTTCCATGGCAAGCAGCGCCGCACTCTTGCCCGAAGGCGCCGGCGCGTTCTTCGGCTTCGACTGGCAGGAGGCGAGCACAAGGCAGGCGGCGGCGACAAGAGCGAGGCGGGCGATCGTCTGTCTCGGGCTCATGCGGCGCCTATTTCGAATTCGGAAAAAAGATGAACACTGAAGATATCAAGCGGCGATGCCAAGCGCACTTTCGAACAGCGCCCGGCCGTCGCTGCCGCCATGCGCCGCTTCGATCAGGTTCTCGGGATGCGGCATCAGGCCGAGCACATTGCCCTGGCCGTTGATGATGCCGGCAATGTCGTTGATCGAGCCGTTGGGATTGGTGCCTTCGGCATAGCGGAACACGACCTGGCCTTCGCCTTCGAGCCTGCGCAGCGTCTCGGCGTCGGCAAAGTAATTGCCGTCATGATGCGCCACCGGCGAGCGGATGATCTGGCCCGGCTGGTAGCGGCGGGTGAACATTGTGTTGGCGTTGGCGATCTGCAGCTTGACCTGTCGGCAGACGAATTTCAGCGACGTGTTGCGCATCAAGGCGCCTGGCAAAAGGCCGGCCTCGACCAGGATCTGGAAGCCGTTGCAGACGCCAATGACCATCACGCCCTTGGCCGCCTTTTCGGCGACCGCCCGCATCACCGGCATGCGCGCCGCAATGGCGCCGCAGCGCAGATAATCGCCGAAGGAGAAGCCACCGGGAATGGCGATCAGGTCGACGTCGGGGATTTCGGTATCGGTCTGCCAGACCGTGACCGGCGGCGTTCCCGAAATCTTGGTCAGCGCCGCGATCATGTCGCGGTCACGGTTGAGGCCCGGCAGAAGAACGACGGCTGATTTCATTTCGGTTCGTAAGGCCCCTGGGCTTCGGCAAGTCCACGCAATTCGAGACGGCGCTCTATACGTTCGAGACGATCGTCTTGACGGCCAAGAATGCCGTAGATGTTATGGATGTCGCTTTGCGTTGCGACCATGTGACCCCGAATTGCGTTCAACTCCCGCTTCACTTCGGAAACATCTGGTCGAAGTTCAGCAACTTCGTGGTGCACACGCTTCAGGAGCTCGTACATCAACTCGTTCGTGGCTTCAGTCATATACCCTCCGGCAAAACCTCAGGTAATGGCCACACTATAGTTCTCAATCACCGTATTCGCCAGAAGCTTGTCGCACATGGCTTTGAGATCGGTCTCGGCCTTGGCCTTGTCGCTCTCGGCAAGCTCGACGTCGAAAACCTTGCCCTGCCGCACCTGGCCGACGCCGTCAAAGCCCATCCCGGACAATGCGTGTTCGATCGCCTTGCCTTGCGGGTCGAGCACGCCGTTCTTGAGAGTGACGGTAATGCGGGCCTTGATCACGCTGGACATGCTCCTGTTCGACGTATTGAGCGGCAAGAAATCTCAGTGCGGCTTGCCTTTGAGGCCATCGGTCGAGGCGACGAGCACCGGCCCGGCGGGACGCGGCGGCTCGTTCTCGTTCATGATGCCGAGGCGGCGGGCGACTTCCTGATAGGCTTCGACCAGACCGCCCATGTCGCGGCGGAAACGATCCTTGTCGAGCTTGTCCTGGGTCGCCACGTCCCACAGACGGCACGAGTCCGGCGAGATCTCGTCGGCAACGACGATGCGCATCATGTCGCCTTCGAACAGCCGGCCGCATTCGATCTTGAAGTCGACAAGCTGGATGCCGACTCCCATGAACAAGCCGGAGAGGAAGTCGTTGACGCGGATGGCCAGCGCCATGACGTCGTCGATCTCCTGCGGGCTTGCCCAGCCGAAAGCAGTGATGTGCTCTTCAGACACCATTGGGTCGTCGAGCGCATCGGCCTTGTAATAGAATTCGATGATCGAGCGCGGCAGCACGGTGCCTTCCTCGATGCCGAGACGCTTGGCCAGCGAGCCGGCGGCGACATTGCGCACGACCACCTCGAGCGGGATGATCTCGACTTCCTTGATCAGCTGCTCGCGCATGTTGAGTCGGCGGATGAAATGGGTCGGAATGCCCATCCGGTTGAGATGGTTGAAGATGTGCTCGGAAATGCGATTGTTGAGCACGCCCTTGCCATCGACGATTTCGTGCTTCTTCTTGTTGAAAGCGGTCGCGTCGTCCTTGAAGAACTGGATCAGTGTTCCCGGCTCAGGGCCCTCATAGAGGATCTTGGCCTTGCCTTCATAAATGCGGCGGCGATTTTTCATCTGATCTTTTCTCTGGATTTCCGGGCAGGCGGCAAGCGACCAGTTCCTGTCCGTACGCCTAAATTAGTGCGGCAACGGTGGGGGTTCAATGCCGGTGTCTATCCCAATCGCAGTGTTTGCTCAATCGGCAAATCCTTTCAATCACCGCTTTCCGGAATGAAATGCCGCAGCGCAGCAAGTGATGTAGCATATTGACCGGCCCGCGGCCTTTTGGTTTGTGCTGGGCAATACACATATTTCGACTGCCAACCAAATCGGATTTGACCGGAGGGATGCCATGAGCAGCATGAAAGATCGCGAGGAGGGCTTCGAGCGCAAGTTCGTCATCGACGAGGAACTCCGGTTCAAGGCTGCGGCCCGCCGCAACAAGGCGCTCGGCCTGTGGGCCGCCGAAAAGCTCGGCAAGGCCGGGGCCGACGCCGAAGCCTATGCCAGCCAGGTCGTCCTCGCCGATATCGAGGAAGCCGGCGACCACGACGTTTTCCGCAAGATCCGCAAGGATTTCGACGAAGCTGGAGTCGCCCAGTCGGATCATCAGATTCGCCGCACCATGGACGATCTGATGGCGCAGGCAATCGAGCAGATCAAGAACACCTGACCCTTGCTCTGAGCCAATCGACACGCTGGACCAATCGACCGCCTCGCCCCTCCGGGCGGTTTTTCTTTGCCTTTGCAGCTGTTTCCGGCTGAACTGCATTAGAGCGACGTGCATCCATTCGGAAAGTACGAGGTACGCTCAACTTTGACTCCTCGCATCGGGCTTGCCGATTTTGGGCCGATGCGAGGTCGAATAAGGAAGGCGCCCATGTCCCTCAAGTCACGCCTTGTGGCCGATGAAACCTTGTGCACCGCATGGTCCGGCGTGCCTGATGCCCTGACGGTCGAGATTCTTGCCAGACAGGGTTTCGATGCCGTCACGCTCGACATGCAGCATGGCGGACATCATGAGGACAGCGTGCTGCGCGGCCTTGCGCCGGTGCTGGCCGCCAGCAAACCGGCGCTGGTGCGCATTCCGGTCGGCCGCTTCGACATGGCCAGCCGCGCGCTCGATTTCGGCGCCGAGGCGGTGATTGCGCCGATGGTGAATTCGGTGGCGGACGCCAGGCTATTCGCTGCCGCCATGAAGTATCCGCCGCTCGGCGAGCGTTCCTGGGGCCCGACTTACGCCTTTCCGCGTCATGGCAAGGGCGACTATGCCGACTGGCTGTGCGACAGCAACGCGCGCACCATGGCCTTCGCCATGGTCGAGACGCGCGCCGCGCTCGATGCACTCGACGGCATCCTCGACACGCCGGGTATCGACGGCATCTTCCTAGGCCCATCGGATTTTTCGATTGCCTGGTCGAACGGCGCCGCCGTCAACTCGACGCTCGAAAGCATGATGGAAACAGTCGCCTCGATCGCCGAGCGGACGCGCAAGGCCGGCAAGCATGCCGCGATCTACGTCATCGAGCCGGCCATCGCCGGCCGTGTGGTGTCGATGGGCTACCGGCTGCTGGCGATGGGCTCCGAGCATGCGCTGATCGGCCTGGGGGCAAAGACCCTGCTGAAGAGCGTGAGGGACTCGATCAGCGCCTAAAGCGCGTCGCATTGAAGGGAATGTAACGCGCTTAAAGTCTTTGTTTTATGCATGTCGTCCCAAAACCGCTTCGCACCCTCGGGTCAGGCCCGAGGGCATGCTTTTGGGCGACATGCACTAAAGGTCGGTCAGGAATTTCGCAAAAGTCATCGAGCCTTCCGGCCACGGGCCGAAGCCGGCATCGGCGTTGAGATGTCCGGCCTCGCCGGCGTCGATGAACAGCGAGCCCCAGGCGCCGGCAATGTCCTCGGCCACCTCGAAGGTGCAGAACGGGTCGTTGCGGCTGGCGATCACCACCGAGGGAAATGCCAGCGGCTCGCGCGGATAAGGTCCGAAGGTCATCAGGTGCCTGGGTTTTATCTCTGGGTTGGCGACGTCGGGCGGCGCCACGAAGAAGGCTCCGGCGACCGGACGCTGGAACTGCGGCATTGCCTGGATCACGGCAGCGACGCCGAGTGAGTGCGCGACGATGACGACCGGTCGCTCGGCCTCGTTGACCGCCTTCGCCACGCTCGCCGTCCAGTCTTCGCGCACTGGCTTCGACCATTCCGCCTGCTCGACGCGCCGCGCCGTCGACAATTTCGATTGCCAGCGGCTCTGCCAATGGTCGGGACCGGAATTGGTGTAGCCCGGCACGATGAGAATGTCTGCATCCCTGACTTTCATGGCGCGCATGTAGCGAGGGACACGGTTTCGTGCAACCGCGCATGATCCCAAAAAGTGTGAAGCGGTTTTTGAACAAGATCATGCGCAACTGGGTCTGATCATTTTGCGATTGCTCATAATTGTGAACACCATGTTCGCTTCTTGACGTCTTGTGTGAACGATCAAGAACGACGATCTGTCATCGGGAAAAGAAACAGCCGTGTACATGAGACCCAGGATTTGGAACTGACACGACGTACGATGGTAGGTGGCGCGGGCTCCTGGTTTTGGGGATCTCGTCGAAGGCCGGCCAAACGGAGACTTTGATGAGCGAATTGCCTTTTGCCGCCACGACCCCGATCAGCGTTGCCCGCGTCGGGCTGCGGGCGCGAGATGCCGAAAGCTTGGCCGCTTACTATCGCGATGTCATCGGGCTGCAGGAACTGAGCCGCACCGGTGGCACGATCACGCTGGGCGCCGCCAATCGTCCCTTGCTCGACATCGAAGCGGATGCAGCGGCGAAGCCTGACGATCCGCGCAGCGCCGGCCTGTTTCACACTGCCTTCCTGCTGCCCAGCCGGGCCGACCTCGGGCGCTGGATCAACCACGCCATCGCCAACAATATCGGCATCGACGGCGCTTCCGACCATCTGGTCAGCGAGGCGCTCTACCTGACCGATCCCGAAGGCAACGGCATCGAGATCTATTCCGACCGCCGCCATGAGGACTGGAAGTGGAATGGTGACAAGATAGCGATGGCGACCGACCGGCTGAATATTTCGTCGGTCGTCGCCGACGTGCCCGCCGGCAATGCCGCCTGGCAGGGCATGCCGGACAACAGCATCATCGGCCATGTCCATCTGCGCGTCGGACGGCCGGAAGACGCCGAGGCCTGGTGGCACCAGGAATTCGGCTTCGATACCATGGCGAAATATGGTGGCGCGGCGGTGTTCCTGTCGTCAGGCGGCTACCACCACCACATAGGCGCCAATTCGTGGCAGAGCGCCGGCGCCGGCCGTCGCGATCCTTCCCGGTCCGGCCTCGCCTGGGTCGAAATGCGGTCCGACAATGTGACTGATGCAGCGACGCGCGAGGACCCGTGGGGAACGGTGATCAGGACCGTTCCCGGCAAGGCTTGATTATTCGAACCTGACGGTGCGGCGAGGTCGATGCCGTCTTACCTTCTCCCCTTGTTTGTGGGAGAAGGTGGCCGCCCACGGGTCTTGCCTTCGGCAAGCCCGAGGATAGGCTCCGCGGTCCGATGAGGGTGCTCCAGCTTGGAACCGCCGGCTGGGACCGGTCAAAACCGCGTGGCCTCACGCTTCTCCGAACACCCGCTTGAAGATCGTGTCGACATGCTTGGTATGATAGCCAAGGTCGAATTTTTCACGAATTTCGGCCTCGGGCAAGGCTGCGGTGACCTCCTTGTCGGCCAAAAGTTCCTCAAGGAAATCAGCGCCTTGCTCCCATACCTTCATGGCGTTTCGCTGCACCAGCCGGTAGGCGTCCTCACGGCTGACGCCGGCCTGGGTCAGCGCCAGCAGCACACGCTGCGAATGCACGAGGCCGCGGAACTTGTTCATGTTCTTCAGCATGTTGTCGGGATAGACGAGCAATCTGTCGATGACACTGGTCAGCCGCGATAGCGCGAAATCGAGCGTCACAGTCGCATCCGGGCCGATCATGCGCTCGACCGACGAATGCGAAATGTCGCGCTCGTGCCAGAGCGCCACGTTCTCCATCGCCGGCAGCGCGAACGAACGCACCATGCGCGCAAGCCCGGTGAGGTTTTCGGTCAGCACCGGGTTACGCTTGTGCGGCATCGCTGACGAGCCCTTTTGCCCGGGCGAAAAATACTCTTCGGCCTCCAGCACCTCGGTGCGCTGCAGATGGCGGATTTCCGTCGCCAGCCGTTCGATCGACGAGGCGATGACAGCGAGCGTCGCAAAGAACATCGCATGGCGGTCGCGCGGGATCACCTGCGTCGACACCGGCTCCGGCTTCAATCCGAGTTGCTTCGCCACATGTTCTTCGACATAGGGATCGATATTGGCGAAGGTGCCGACTGCACCTGATATGGCGCATGTCCCAATATCCTCGCGCGCGTGCACCAGCCGCTCGCGGCAGCGCGAGAATTCGGCATAAGCCTGCGCCAGCTTGACGCCGAAGGTGGTCGGCTCGGCATGGATGCCGTGGCTGCGACCGATGGTGACGGTGTCCTTGTGTTCGAAGGCGCGGCGCTTGAGCGCCGCAAGCAGGCCGTCGATGTCGGCCAGAAGGATGTCGCTGGCGCGGGTGAGCTGCACGGCAAAGCAGGTGTCGAGAACGTCCGAGGAGGTCATGCCCTGATGAATGAAGCGGGCGTCCGGCCCGACGAATTCGCTGAGGTGGGTGAGGAAGGCGATGACGTCGTGCTTGGTGACGCGCTCGATCTCGTCGATCGCATCGACGTCGAACTTGGCGGCCCCGCCTTTTTCCCAGATGGTTTTGGCGGCCTCCTTCGGGATCACGCCGAGCTCGGCCAGCGCGTCGCAAGCGTGGGCCTCGATCTCGAACCAGATGCGGAACCGGTTTTCGGGCGACCAGATGGCCACCATTTCCGGCCGGGAGTAGCGAGGGATCATCGGTCAGTCCTGACTTGCGAGGGCGTTCGCCCGCGTCGTAACAGAGGCAGACAAAATGCTCAACGCTGCTGCCGTGCAAACCAGATGCTGGCGAGAGCAAGCGCGATGAAACCGAGCGGAAAATAAAGCCGGATGCCCAGCACGATGAATTGATAGAACGCCGTTGCCATGGTGTGCACGAACTGGATGGACCAGCCAATGGTCAGTGCAGGTTCATGCCATTGGGCATAGTAGGAACGGTATTGCAGCGCAAATAGCCCACCGGTGAAGCCGATCGTGGTGGCAAGAAGGCAGACAAAGGCGGCCGCCAAGGCTACTTGCCAATGCCGCCCGAGCGAGACGAGCCGCGCCAGGAACAGGCCAACCGGAAAGGCGAGCGCACCGCCCGCCGCATAGAGCAACGAGACGAAGCGGATATTTGCCGGGGTCACCCAGTCGTCCAGCAGCAGATTGACAAGTGCGCTGGCGCCCATCGCGGCGGCCCACAGCAGGGCGCCGCAAACTGCGGCGGACGGCGACGGCAAGGCCTTGCGGATGCGATCCAGGACGCCGCTGCGTATGGCGGGGAGCGACGTCACAGCCGGCCGGTCACCGCGATCCAGCGATAGTCAGGTCCTTCGAAGCCGTACTGGCGCACCGCGATCAGCACGGCATAGGCGCTGAGGCCCTGCATGGAAAATGTCTGCACCGCGCCGATTCGATAGCCGTTCGGGCAGCCTCTGCTTTTGGGGATCGACTTGTCTTCGTGCAGGAGTTCAGTCTTGCCGCCGCCTTTCGCCTCGATGCGCAACAGGCGAAAGCCGTTGATCTCGCCAAGGTTTTGGCAGGTTTCGGTATCGTTCATGCCGATCTCGTCGAGTCGGAACTCGAGCGGATCATCGACCGGCGAAAAGATCGGCCGCGGGTTGACCACCATGCGGAACGGATCGGCCGAAAGCTCGGTCACCGGGTTGGAGCCGGCGGTGATGCCGCGATTCGCCGTCAATTCCGCCTGTTTGATGATAGCTTCACCTTTCTGCCGGGCTGCAAGACGCGCCGCGTCGAGCGTTGCGTTCTCGTCGTCAAGCCGCACCCTGATCGGTGTGCCCTTGAGAAAACTGTCGTCGGCGGTGTTGATGTAATAGCGATTGGCATAGGGAAACCCCGACCCGTCCTGGACACCGTACTCCTCGAAGGCGAAGGCGCCGCCATCCCCGGTGAAGCCGAGGATTTCAAGCTCGGCAACATCGCCGGCATGCGCGGCGAGCGAAGTTGCAAACTGGGCAAGGAGGGACACAGCAAACAGGACGAGAATTCGCATCGGATTTCCGTTTGAGCAGCCAGCGTTGTTTCGATCACTATCACGACATCGTCAAAACGTCGTGCCCTCTGAGACGCAACCCGATGCATCCAATCGTGCCGTCATTTGTTTATGTTGGCAGCTTCACCGCATCGACCCGAAAATCGGAATCGATTTTCGGAAAGTACGATGCGTTGATTTAAAGTGTTAGAGCGTCCTTTGCGCGTCCAAAAGGACGCGCGGCGCTCTAATGGAGAACCCACAATGACCGATGCAGCCAGCATTCGCGAACATATGGAAGTGATCGGCGCCGACGGCGTCCATGTCGGCACTGTCGACAAAGTTGAGGGACAACGAATCAAGCTGACCAAGCGCGACAGCGGCGAGGGCGCCCACAGGGGGCATCACCACTTCATTCCGCTCAGCCTCGTAGCCGAAGTCGAGGGCCAGAAAGTCCGGCTGTCGGCAAATTCGGATGTCGCGGTCACGTTCGAGGAGGAAAAATCCGACCCCACCTGATGACGGGCCACGGCAGCCCGCATTCAGCGCGACGACCAGACCGGAAACAGGTCGCCATCGGCGGGCGTTGCGGCAAAGACGCCGCGGCTGATGGCGCGCGCCATGGTGGCGCCGGCCACGGCGTAAAGCTCGATGGCGTCGTTGGGCGCGAGCTCGATGCCGCTCTTGCCGGTCGCCACCGCGAAAACCAGATCGCCGTCGGCCGGCGTATGTGTCGGCCAAATGGCGCGCACGAAGCCGTCATGCGCTGATATCGCCAGGCGTTTTGCGGCGGCCTTGGTGAGAAGGGCGTCCGTGGCGATGACGGCGATGGTCGTGTTGCCTCCGACATGCTTGTCGCGAAATTTCAGCAGGATCCTTTTCGCGTCCTCCGGCATCGGCGCGGGATAACCAAGCCCGCCGAACTCGTCGCCGATCTCGAAGGGCGCTGCCCAGAAGTGCCTGCTTCGGGCGATCGTCACCGAGCCGGTCGGATTGACGGCGACGAGTGCGCCGATGGTGACGCCGCTGTCGAGCATCGTCGAGGCCGATCCGAGGCCGCCCTTGAGGCCGGAACTCAGGGCACCGGTGCCCGCGCCGACCGTGCCGAGCGGAAAATCGATGCCGACTGCCTGTGCCGCCTCATAGCCGAGATCGCGGTAGGGCGGATAGCGACCCCAGTCCTTGTCGCCGCCGTTGCGCAGGTCGAACAGGATCGCCGCCGGCACGATCGGCACGCGAAAGCCGCCGACCTCCACGCCGATGCCGTTCTCGCGCAGTGCCGCCTGTACGCCGGAGGCGGCATCGAGGCCGTAAGCCGAGCCACCCGAAAGCACCACGGCATGGATCGCCTCGATCGAATTGTGCGGCTCGAGCAGGTCGGTCTCGCGGGTGCCCGGGGCACCGCCCAGGATCTGCACACCGGCCACTGCCGGCTCGTCGCAGACGATGGTGGTCACCCCGGACTTCAGCCTCACATCGGAAGCGTTGCCGACACGCAGGCCGGCGACATCGGTGATGAGATTGCGCGGCCCGGTGCGAAACATCATTTGGCCTCCGCCGGCACGAAATTTGCGCCGTTGAAACGGAAGACCCGATAAACGTTTTCGGTCAAGTCGCCCTTGCCGTCAAAGCGGATCGGTCCGATCGCGGTGCTGAAGTCATGCGCGGCGAGCGCATCGGCCAGTGGCCTGCCGGGGGGGTCCGCCAGGGCTGTCGCCGCCTTGGCGATCTCGACCGCTGCATAGGCCGGCAGCGTGTAGCCCTCCGGCACGATCGTTTGTGCGGCAAAGCTTTCGAGCACCCTGGAGTCGGCGACATCGGCCCATTCGGGCGGCGCAAACATCAGCGTGCCCGTGGCATAAGGCACGTCGCCGGGCGCTGTGCGCAGCGCTTCGCCGCCGGCAAAAATGATGCCGGCGTCGAGCTGGCCGGCGTCGCGGCCCATGATGGCGATGTCTTCGCCGTCGCCGCCGGCAAAGACATGCGTTGCGCCGGCCTTCCTTAGCCGCCCGAGCAGCCCGATCTGGTTGTCGAGCTGCGGCCTGAATGTGTCGACGAACACCGGTTTCAGCGCCGCCTGCTCGGCTGCCGCCCGAAGCGTCTCGGCGATTTCGCGGCCGTAAATCGTGCCGTCGTCGATGATGGCGAACAGCTCGTTCTGCCATTGGCGGGTGAGATTGAAGGCGACGGCGTTCCGCTCGTCATCGCCGCGCGGCCCGAGCCGAAAGATCGGCCAGCCGGTCTTGGCGCGCCGGTCGGTCAGACTTTCGGTGCGCACGCCAACAGTGATGACCGGTATGTCGGCGTCCTTCAGGATCGGCAGTGCCGCCTCGATCGCCTCGGTGCAGAGGAAGCCGACGACCACGCCGACTTTCGACGCAACGAATTCCCTCGCCGCGGCAGCCCCGCCATCGGCCGTGCAGGCGTCGTCGACAACCTTGAGTTGAGCACCGTTCGCCGCTGCTGCCAGGCCGGCGCCCGCCTCGATCTGCTTGCCGAGGGTCGCCGACGGCCCGGACAGTGGTGCCGCGACACCGACCAGCAGCGTCTCAGCGTTCGCATCACCGGCGAGAGACAGCCAGGCCAGCACCGCTATTGTCGTTGTCGTGCCTATTGTCCGGGGTCGCATGCGAGCGAAGAATTCCTCCGCGCCGGTCGCGTGTTTGCCGGCGCCACTTCCTGCCAAGACCTAAAGGCTGGTCAGCTTTCACGCAACACGCGAAATTCAGGATGCGTGTCAACCACTTCGCTTGTGGCATGCAATATGCCGCCATATATAACGGTTGGGTTCATCTCGCTTCAAACCAATGGAAATCGCCGGTGCTGAAGAAGAACGACATAGGGCCGCAGGCCTATCGCGACGCGATGGCCCATTTTGCCGGCCACGTCCATGTGGTCACCACCGATGGTTCCGCCGGCAGGCGCGGTGCGACTGTCATTGCAGCCTGTTCGGTGTCGGACACGCCGCCGACCATCCTGGTCTGCCTCGATCGCGAAAATCCCAAGAACGAGCCGTTCGTGAAGAATGGCAGGTTCGCCTTGAACGCGCTGGCTTCGGACCAGGAGGCGCTGTCGGTGGGCTTTTCCGGCCTCACCGGCCTGCCCGTCGAGGAACGCTTCGCGCTCGCCGAGTGGGATATGATCTCGACCGGCGCGCCGACACTGAAGGGCGCGCTTGCCGTGTTCGACTGCGAACTGATCGATACCAAGGATCTGGCCACCCACCGTGTGCTTTTTGGCAAGGTGACAGGCCTGCGTATCGGCGATAATTTGCGGCCGCTAATCTATCACGACCGCGGCTATCACGCTCTGTAGAGGCTCTGGATGGGCCGCACGCACGGAGAGAGAATGACCGGGTTGAAACCACGCCCTACGCCGCGGACGATCGATGAGACGCTCGATCTCCTGACCGGCGCGGACTATGTGGCGGACCGGTCGCTGGCGACCGTGCTGTTCTTGTCTCTGCGCATGAATCGGCCGCTGTTCCTTGAGGGCGAGGCCGGCGTCGGCAAGACCGAGATCGCCAAGGTGCTGGCGCAAGCGCTCGGCCGCCGGCTGATCCGCCTGCAATGCTATGAAGGCCTTGATGTCTCTTCGGCCGTCTACGAGTGGAATTACGCCGCGCAGATGATCGAGATCCGCATGGAGGAGGCGGCCGGCAAGGTTGACCGCTCCGACATGGAGCGCAACGTCTTTTCCGAAAAATACCTGATCCGCCGCCCGGTGCTCGACGCGCTGACCGGCAAGGCGGGCGCCGCCCCGGTCTTTCTGATCGACGAGCTCGACCGCACCGACGAGGCCTTCGAGGCATTCCTGCTCGAAATTCTCTCCGACTTCCAGGTCACGGTGCCCGAGCTCGGCACGATCAAGGCGGAGGAGCCGCCGATCGTCATCATCACCACCAACCGCACCCGCGAGATCCATGACGCGCTGAAGCGCCGCTGCCTCTATCACTGGGTAGACTACCCGAATGCCGAGCGCGAGCTGGAGATCGTGCGCAGAAAAGTACCGCAGGCCAACAGCCGGCTGTCGGCAGAGGTGGTTTCGTTCATACAGAAGCTGCGCCAGATCGAGCTGTTCAAGGTGCCGGGGGTTGCCGAGACCATCGACTGGGCCAGCGCGCTGACCGAACTCGACAAGGTGGCGCTCGATCCGGAAACCGTTTCCGACACGATCGGCGTGCTGCTGAAATACCAAGACGACATTGCCCGTATAGAACAGGGCGAAGGCCGGCGCATCCTCAACGAGGTGAAGGCCGAGCTTTCGGCGGCGGAGTAGGCGATGGCAACGCCGCATCCCGAACCGAAAGAGGCCACGCCCGATGGGAGGATCGCCGATAACATCGTCTATTTCGCCCGCACCCTACGCAAGGCCGGCATGCGGGTCGGCCCGGCCTCGGTAAAGGATGCGATCGAGGCGGTGCTTGCCGCCGGTATCGGCTCTCGCGACGATTTCTACTGGACGCTGCACGCCGTACTGGTGTCGCGGCACGAAGATCACCCTACCTTCGACGAGACTTTCCGGCTGTTCTGGAAATCGCACGAGCTGATCGAAAAGATGCTGGCGATGTTTTCGCCGGTGGCGCCTGATATCAGAGAGAAGCAAAAGCCGCGGGCTGCGGAAAACCGCGTCAGCCAGGCAATGTTCGAGGGCCACCAGAAGAACCAGCCGGTGCAGGAAATCCCCGAGATCGAGGTCGACGCTCGCTTCACGTTTTCCGGCAACGAGGTGCTGAGGGGCAAGGATTTTGCCCAGATGAACGCCGCCGAGATGACTGACGCCAAGAAGGCGATCGCCGAGTTGCGGCTGCCCTTCGACATGGTCAGGACACGGCGTTTCAAATCCAACGCGCATGGCCGACGTATCGATCCGCGCGCCATGATGCGTTCGGCCGCGCGGACAGGCGGCGAACTGATCCTGCCGAAATTCCGGTCGCCGCGCGAGGTTCACCCGCCGCTGGTCGTGCTTGCCGATATTTCCGGTTCGATGAGCCAGTACACGCGCATTTTCCTGCATTTCCTGCATGCGCTGACGGAAAAGCGCCGGCGCGTGCACGCCTTCGTCTTCGGCACCAGGCTGACAAATCTGACGCGGCAGATGCGCCATCGCGATCCTGACGCGGCACTCGCCGATTGTTCGGCGGCGGTGATGGACTGGTCGGGCGGCACCCGCATCGGCGATACGCTGGCCGAATTCAACCGGTTGTGGTCGCGGCGTGTGCTGGGGCAGGGTGCGGTGGTTCTCCTGATCACCGACGGGCTGGAGCGCGACGACGTTGCCGGCCTGTCGGAGGAAATGGAGCGCCTGCGCAAATCCTGCCGGCGGCTGATCTGGCTGAACCCGCTGCTGCGCTTCGACGGCTTCGAGGCGCGCGCCCGCGGCGTCAAGGCGATGCTGCCGCATGTCGACGAATTCCGCTCGGTGCACAATCTCGATGCGCTCGCCGACCTGTGCGCGTCGCTGGACAAGACTTCGGCGCGCTCCGTCGACCCACGCAGATGGATTGAGGGTGGCGCGAGAGACGCCGCATAGTCATATGTTTTCTCCGGGAGAAACGGTGATGGAAAACAGCATTTATCTCGATGAGGCCCGCGATCCGCTGATCATCGCGGAAGGCTGGATGAAAGACGGCAAGGATGTCGCCATTGCCACCGTGGTCGAGACCTGGGGCTCGGCGCCGCGCCCGGTCGGCAGCCACCTTGTCATCGACGCGGACGGCAATTTCCACGGCTCCGTCTCTGGTGGCTGCGTCGAAGGCGCGGTGGTCACCGAGGCGGTCGACGTCATCGACAGCGGCAAGGCCAAGATGCTGGAGTTCGGCGTCGCCGACGAGACCGCCTGGCAGGTCGGCCTGTCCTGCGGTGGCCGCATCAAGGTCTATGTCGAGCGGTTGGGTTAGAAGCATGATCCCGCAAAGTGGGAACCGGTTTGCCGACAAGAATCATGCTTAAACAAGAGATATTTCGATGGATCCCTACGCGCTGAAAACGCTGAACGCCGAACGCCGCGCCCGCCGCGCGGTGATCCTGGTCACCGATCTCGGCGATGGCCGCGATCGCATCGTGAGGGAGGGCGATCAGGTCGCCGGCGAATTGGGCGCTGCGATCGCCAAGGCGTTTCGCTCAGGCAATTCCGGGTCCGTCGAGGCGGAAGGGCGAAGCTTCTTCCTCAACGCCTACCTGCCGCAGCCGCGCCTGGTGGTGATCGGCGCAGTCCATATCAGCCAGGCACTGGCGCCGATGGCCAGGATCGCCGGCTACCCCGTGGAGATCGTCGATCCGCGCACGGCCTTTGCCACCGCAGACCGCTTTCCCGATGTCGCGCTGCATGCCGAATGGCCGGAGGATATCCTGAAGCGCCAGCCGCTCGACAGCTTTACGGCGCTGGCCGCCGTCACCCATGATCCGAAGATCGACGATTTCGCGCTGAAGGCGGCGCTCGACGCCAACTGCTTCTTTGTCGGTGCGCTTGGCAGCCGCAAGACCCATGCGAAGCGGGTTGAGCGCCTGCTGGCGATGGGCGCGACCGCCGACCAGATCGCCCGCATCCACGCGCCGATCGGGCTCGACATCGGTGGGGCGAGCCCGGCCGAAATAGCTGTGGCGGTGTTGGCGCAAGCGATCCAGGCCTTTCGTTCGCGTGGCCTCGAATCCAAGGACGCGGTGGCGTGAAGTTCGGGCCAATCCCCATAGATACGGCCGAAGGCGCAGTGCTGGCGCATGCCACCACGGCCGGAGAACGGCGCTTGCGCAAGGCACACAGGCTGAGCGCCGAGGATGTGTCTTTGCTCAAGTCAGCAGGGATTTCGGAGGTTGTCGCGGCTGTTCTTGCTCCCGATGATTTGAGCGAGGACGCCGCCGCCGAAAAGATCGCCGAAAGCATGTTCCATCGCAATATCGAGGCGAAGCCCGCCGCGACCGGCCGGGTTAATCTGCACGCCCGGGCGGCCGGTATCTTCACGGTCGATGCCGCGATGATCAACGCGATCAACGCCGTCGATCCGACCATCACCATCGCCACGCTGGCGCAGCACGCACCGGTCGAAAATGGCCAGATGGTCGCAACCGTGAAGATCATTCCCTTCGCCGTTGCTTCCGCCCTGGTCGATGCGGTGGCAAGGATCTGCGCCAGCGGCGAGATCTTTGCCGTCAATGCCTATCAGCCGGTGCGTGTCGGCGTCATCCAGACGGTTCTGCCCGGCATCAAGCCGAGTGTGCTCGACAAGACGTTGCGGGTCACCGAAGCCCGTCTGGCGCGCTCGGGTGGCCGGCTGACGGCCGAGCGCCGCACGCCGCACGAAATTGGCGCCGTTGCGGAGGCTGCGGGCTCGCTGGCGCGTGACAACGATATTGTGGTGATCTTCGGCGCATCGGCGATGAGCGATTTTGGCGACGTCATCCCGGCAGCGATCGAGAAGGCCGGCGGCACCGTCACTCGCGCCGGCATGCCGGTCGATCCCGGAAATCTCCTGGTGCTCGGCGCGCTTGCCGGCAAGCGCGTCATCGGCGCGCCGGGCTGCGCCCGCAGCCCCAAGGAGAACGGCTTCGACTGGGTTCTCGACAGGTTGATCGCCGGTCTCGACGTGACGGCCAAGGATATTGCCGGCATGGGTGTCGGCGGTCTGTTGATGGAAATCCCGACTAGGCCCCAGCCGCGCGAGCGGCTGCCGGCTCCAACGTCTGAGAGCGCCGAGTTGAAGGTCGATATCGTGCTGCTGGCCGCCGGCCGCTCCAGCCGCATGGGCGGCCCGAACAAGCTGCTGGCACTGTTCGACGGCCTGCCGCTGGTGCGCCGCAGCGCCGAGCGCGCGCTCGGCTCAAAAGCTTCGGGCACCGTCGTCGTCACCGGCCATCAGCGCGAGCGTGTGCGCGCCGCGTTGTCGGGACTGGATGTGACTTTCGCCGATAATCCGGATTTCGCCGAGGGCCTGTCTTCATCGCTGAAGGCCGGCATCGCGCGGGTCAGAGCCGATGCTGCCGGCGCCATGATCGTGCTTGGCGACATGCCTGGCATCGCGTCAGCCGACCTCGACAGGCTGATCGATGCATTCCGCAAATCCGAGGGCCGATCGGTCGTGCGCGCCTCGCATGAGGGAAAGCGAGGCAACCCTGTGTTGCTGCCGCGTTCGCTGTTTGCGGCGATCGCTCATCTGGAAGGCGATACCGGCGCGCGCCATCTGGTCGAGGCCGAGGGGCTCGATGTCATCGATGTCGAGATCGGCAGGGCAGCGTCCATCGATGTCGACACCCCCGAGGCGCTGGAAGGCGCCGGCGGCGTGCTGCAGGATTGACAAACCGGGGCCGAAAAACGCATGCCTGAGGGATGGCTATTCGAACCGTCCTATGCGCTCTACTGACTTCAATATTTTTCCTCTTTTCTTGCGCTGCTTACGCTGACGTTCTCAAGCCCTTCAAAGACGATCTGTTCGCCTATCCGGCCATCCTCTCTTCCGAGGGCGCCTATACAGTCGTCGACTATCGCGAACTGCGCGATATCAACGCCCGCGACAAAGTGCCGGAGCGCCGCGCGCAGGCGCAGTATGTCGACACCGGTGTGCGCAAGGTGCAGCAGGATCTGCTGCTGAAGACCGACGCCGGCAATATCCGCCACGTCGCCGTCGGTCGCACGCAAGGCGCCGGCATCATCGTGCTCTATCTCCACGGGCAGGGCGGCAGCCGTAAGCAGGGCGTCGACGATTTCACCTTCGGCGGCAATTTCAACCGCATCAAGAACCTGATGGCCGGCAATGGCGGCCTCTATCTGTCACCGGACTTTTCCGATTTCGGCGACACAGGTGCTGCCCAGATCGCCGCGCTGATCGGCCACTATGCCGAACGGTCGCCGGGCGCGAAGATCTTTGTTGCCTGCGGATCGATGGGCGGCGCACTGTGCTGGAAGCTGGCCGCCCGCAAGAATACTGCCGGCCGCATCGCCGGGCTGCTGCTGCTCGGTTCGCTATGGGATGAAAGTTTCTTCTCGAGCCCGGCCTTCAAGCGCCGTGTTCCGGTCTTCTTTGGCCAGGGCAGCAAGGACCCTGTGTTTCCAGTCGAGAAACAGGAAGCCTTCTTCCGTTCGATCCTGGCCAAATCGAAGACCTATCCGGCCCGCTTTGTCCGCTTCGAGACCGGCACGCACGGCACGCCGATCCGCATGACCGACTGGCGCGGCGCGCTCAACTGGATGCTGTCGGAGGCCCCTTAAGGCGGTGTGTTGTAGTCCACTACCGTCTGCGGGTTGATCTCACCGTCGTAGGAGGCGTCGACATCGTACTGCACCAGCGAGAAATTGCCGTTGCGAAACAGATAGGTCCCGGCCGACACGGCATCGCCGAGGCCGCGCCACTTGTTGAGCGACGAGATCGTCTTGGTGGCGTCGTCATACTCGGAATTGACCAGCTGGTCGTCGGTCTGGAAGCCGGTGACGTTGATCGCCTCGACCTTGCCTTCGCTATCGTTGTTCTCATAGTGGATATCGAGTTCCGGCGAGGCGAACTGCAGCTGCCGGACGCCTGACACATCGTCGTAGACATAGTAGACGGCACTCTCATTGTAGGCAGCCATCGAGCAGAAGAAGCGAAACAGCCGCGTCTCGCGTTCGGGCTGATCGGCCTCGGCGCCGGCATCCTTGTAGCGCAGGGAGTAGGCGTCCGGCTCTGCCAAGGGCTCGCCGCCAGGCATTTCCTTGTCGCACTGGTCGCCATAAGTGGCCGCAAACGCCTTCTTGGCCTGCTCCAGCGCCGCATCCTTCTTCGGCGGCGGCGGTGCGTCGCCGCAGCTTGCCGGCACGGCGTCCTCGAATTCGGCCTTGGACGGTTTCAGCGCGCCCTTGTCGATGAAGATCGGGCGGAATGGCGGTTCCTGGATCGAGGCGTTGACCTGGCGCAGGGTGTAGCAGCCGGCAAAGACATTTTCGCTGCCGTCCTTGGCTGTCGCCCGGATGGCGACCGGAACATTGTAATAGATGCTGCCGGCCGCACCGTCTTCGGACACGCCACCGGTTTTGACCTCGACCCTTTCGGTGCCGTCATAGCCCTTGACGAAGGCGTCGAAATCCTGGACCGGCTTGGTTTCGCCGAAATAGTCCCAGGCGCGCGCGAATTCTTGCCGGTTGATGGCGCTGTAGAACGAGCGGATGACCGCTTCGGCGTCCGATCTGTCGTCGACATAAGGCGCTTCGGCGGCGAGCACCGATTGGCCTGTCACGGCAAGGGAGAAAAAAGCGGTCGCTGCAAAAAGGGCGCTTCTCATCGGGAATCTCCACCGGATGGGAAATCCTATCATAGCGATTGCGGCGACGTGGTGACGCTTGAAGAATCGCCTGCGCAGGCGCTAGGTGCCGCCGTCGGCGTTCCCGCCGGGATAGGAGAGTCACGTGACCATATCGATGTACGAAGCGTCCGTGCCGGTGTTTTCGGCCAGGTTGAAGGCGCTATCCAACGTGCTGAACATTGCCGAGCAGAATGCGCTCGACCGCAAGATCGATCCGCAGGTGTTTTTGACGTCGAGGCTGGCGCCGGACATGTATGCGTTGACCCGACAGGTGCAGATCGCCACCGACCACGCCAAGGGCGCGCCGTCGCGGCTTGCCGGTCGCGAGGTGCCGAAATACGAAGACAACGAGGCGAGCTTTGCCGATCTCCAGGCGCGCATCGCCAAGACCGTCGACCTTCTGGCGACATTCGCGGCTGCCGATATGGACGGCTCCGATGACAGAATGATCGAGCTGAAGCTTGGCCAGCGCGAATTCTCGATGGCCGGCATGCAGTATCTGCTGCATCTCGCCATGCCCAATTTCTATTTCCACGTGACCACCGCCTACGACATCCTGCGCCACAATGGCGTGCCGCTGAGCAAGGCGATTTTCATGGGTTCACGTTGAAGAAGGGCGAGGGAGATATCCCGGTCGAGCCGGGATATCCGTGACTAACGTGAGGACATTTCGCGGGCGACGCGCGGAAAATCGGCTGGTTTGATGCCGATGTCGGCCCGGTCGGCATTGCTCATCGAATGAAGCAGCGCCAGAGCGGCGCGGTAGCGCAGATGTTCCTGCGGACGCGGACGGGCGAACATTTCAGTGAGGAAACCCATGATTCAAGCCCCTGGTTGGCCCTCCCAAGCCCCAATATAGGCAAACCGTGACAATTGTGCAGTGCAGCATTAGCATGGCAGCCATGCCGCACTGATTTTTTGACGTCGCCGAGCGCCCCTGCTTCGGCCTCTCGGAAAAGTCGCTGGCCACTGGCGGCAGGGTTGGAGACAGCCCGCGCATTCCTGTATGCTGCGGCTTCCTTCCCGCGCAGCCGCGCAAAAGAGTTCCCGCCGGAGAAATTACCATGCAAAAACGCCGCCTTGGTCGGACCGATCTTCTTGTTTCCCAGATTTGCCTGGGATCGATGACCTGGGGCCAGCAGAACACTCAAGCGGATGGCCACGCCCAGATGGATCTGGCATTTTCGCGCGGCGTCAACTTTATCGACACCGCCGAGCTCTACCCGATCCCGCCCAAGGCGGAGACGCAAGGCTGGACCGAGAAGATCATCGGCAGCTGGATGAGGGCAAAGGGCAATCGCGACCAGGTGATCCTCGCCTCGAAGGTGGTTGGCCGCACCGCCAACACATGGTTTCGCGGCGATCGCCCGTCGAAGCTGGTGCGCGCCGACATCTTCGATGCCGTCGAAAAATCGCTGACCAGGCTCAACACCGATTATCTCGACCTTTACCAGATCCATTGGCCGGAACGGGACGTGCCATGGGGCGCCAATCCGAACCGCGTCGGCGCCGTGCCGCTGCGGGCAGACTCCGCCGGTGCACCGGGCGGCGAGACGCCGATCTCCGAGACGCTCGCCGTCTTCGACGAATTGGTGAAGGCCGGAAAAATCCGCCATTTCGGCCTGTCGAACGAGAGTTCCTGGGGCGTCATGCGGTTCGTCGGCGAAGCCGACAAAGGCGTCGGCCCGCGCCTGGCGTCGCTGCAGAACGCCTATAATTTCGTCAACCGCGGCTTCGAGGTGAACCTTGCCGAGGTCTGCGAGCGTGAACAGGTTTCCCTGCTCGCCTATTCGCCGCTGGCGCAAGGCTACCTGACCGGCAAATACGACCATGGCGCGCGGCCGCAAGGCTCGCGTTCTCAGCTTTTCAACCGCGGCCAGCGCTACGAGACGCCCAATGCCGCGGAGGCGCAGCTCCAGTATAACGAACTGGCGCGCTCTTTCGGCATGGAGCCGGCATTGTTTGCCAACGCCTATGTCACCAGCCGGCCCTTCGTCACTTCGAGCATCATCGGCGCGACGACCCTTCCGCAGCTCGAAATGGCGCTGTCTTCCGCCGATGTCGTCTGGACCGAGGATATGCAGAAGGCGGTCGATGCAATCCACCAGCGTGTCGGCAACCCGTGTCCGTGAGCTGCTTACCGGCGCAGTAAGGTGCGATTGCCGAACGATTACAGAAGGGAGGGGGAAAAAGTGAATTTTCCGATTGAGGTCGTGCGCGAGAAATTTCCGGCACTGTCGGTGACCGACAAGGGCCGTCGCCGCATCTATCTCGACAACCCGGCCGGCACGCAGGTGCCGCAGGCGGTCGCCGACGCGGTGTCACGCTGCTTGCTGACCACAAACGCCAATCTCGGCGGCTTCTTCGAAACCACGATCGCGGCGCAACAGATCGTCGACGACGCCCATGCGGCGATGGCCGATTTCCTCGGTGCTGCAAGCCCGCAGGAAATCATCATCGGTGCGAACATGACGACGCTGACCTACCACATGTCGCGCACGCTCGGCCGCACGATGAAACCCGGTGACGAGATCATCCTCACCCGCATGGACCACGAGGGCAACGTATCGCCATGGCTGCAGCTCGCCGAAGATCTTGGCCTTGTCGTGCGCTGGCTGGCTTTCGACGAGCAGAGCTGGCGGATCGAGGAGGCGGCGCTTGCTGCGCTGCTCACCGACAGGACGCGGCTTGTCGCCTTGAACTACGCCAGCAATCTGACCGGCTCGATCAACCGGGTGAGGGCGCTGACCGGCATCGCCAAGCAGGCTGGCGCGCTGGTCTATGTCGACGCCGTGCAGTTCGCGCCGCACGGCCTGATCGACGTGCAGGATATCGACTGCGATTTCCTTGTCTGCTCGGCCTATAAATTCTTCGGGCCGCACATGGGCATCGTGTGGGGCAGGCTGGATGTCATCGACGCGCTGACACCGTACAAATGCCGCTGTTCGTCCAACGCTCTGCCGGAGCGGTTCGAACTCGGCACGCCGCAGATCGAGCTGATGGCCGGCCTGAGCGCCGCGGTCGATTATTTTGCGGAACTGGGCGCCGCCGCCGGTGAGGATGGTTCGCGACGTGCAAGGATAGTCAAGGCGTTTGAAATTTCAATTGCTTACGAGAACAGGCTGACGCAAAGATTGATCGACGGCCTGTCGGCCATTTCGGGCCTGACCATCCACGGCATCACCGATACGGCGCGGGTCGGCGAGCGCGTGCCGACGGTTTCGTTCACCGTCGACGGCATCGTGCCGGAGACGATCGTGCGGCAGATGAATGCGGAAAACATCTTCCTGTGGTCCGGCCACAACTACGCCTGGGAGATCGTCCACCAGCTTGGCATTCCGGCCGAGCAGGGTGTCGTGCGCATCGGCATCGCCCATTACAACACGGCGGCCGAAATCGACGACACGCTGGAGAGCGTGCATCGGGTTATCGCGATGCTGCGACACGAGCGATCCCGAAGCGGCTGATATCACGGCTTCTTGCCGCCGCCGAACCCGGTGAGGAACGCAGTAAGATTGTCGCCGAGTTCGTCGCAGAGATAGCCGCCTTCCTGGACGATGACCGTCGGCAGGCCGCGACCGGCGATAGCCTCGCCGATGCGCGAGAAGCCCTGCGTCGTCACCGATAGTCCGCCGAACGGATCGCCCTCGAAGGCGTCAAGCCCAAGCGCCACGACAAGCGCCTCCGGCGCAAATGCGCGGATGCGCTGGAACGCCACGTCGAGTGCTTCCAGGAACGCGACATCGCCGGATTTGCGCGCCAGCGGCAGGTTAAGATTGTAGCCGAGACCAGGCCCTTCGCCGCGCTCGTCGGCATGACCCCAGAAGAACGGATAGAAGCGCACCGGATCGGCATGCAGCGAGACGGTGAGCACGTCCGGCCGCGCATAGAAAATGCCTTGCGTGCCGTTGCCGTGATGCAGGTCGACGTCGAGGATCGCCACCCGCGCAGCTTGCTTGCGCAGCACCTGTGCCGCGACCGCCGAATTGTTGATGAAGCAGAAGCCGCCGGCGACGTCGGCAAAGGCGTGGTGGCCGGGCGGACGGCAGAGCGCATAGGCAGCCGGCGCGCCTGACATCACGCCCTCAGCGGCCTCGACCGCGCTCCAGGCGCTCCACAGCACGCTCCGCCACGTCTCGCCGGAGATCGGGCAAGCGGTGTCGGCCATGTGGTAGCCGGCCTGGCCGACCGCCGAGGCCGGATAGGAGCCGCCCCGGGCGATCGGATGGATGTTGGGGATCACTTCGGCCGAAGCGCCTTCGATTCGCTGCCAGCGCGCGAAGATGTGCTCGAGAAAATCGAGATATTCGGGCGTATGCACAGCGGCAACCGGACCAAGCCCGTGATCTCTCGGCCGTTCGATCGTGCAGCCGGCAGCCTCGGCGCCGGCGAGCAGCCGTTCGACGCGCTCCGGCTTTTCCGGATTGGGCTTTTGGGCGCCGCTGGAGAGGAACGCCTTGGGATCGTGGCGCTTCTGCTCTTCGGCATAAAAGGCTTTCATGATTTCCCTCATTCCTCTGGTGCATCGGCGAAGGCAAAGAACGCGTCGCCGACGATCTTCTGCACCTGCTCGTAGCTCGACCAGGCAATGCCCAGCCTTTCGTAAAAGGCCTTGGCGGTTTCATTGTCGCTGTCGACGGACAGTCTGAGATAGGCGCCGCCGTTCTTCCGGCATTCTCGGGCGACACGCCGCAGCAGGCGTTCGCCGATCCTGCGGCCGCGAAACCGATCTTCGACATAGAGATCCTGCACATAGACGCCGGGCCGCCCCATCCAGGTCGAGAAGATCGGGAAATGCAGGCACAGGCCGGCAAACTCGCCGTCGACTTCGGCGATCAGAGTCGAGAAGGCAGGTTTTTCGCCAAAGCCACAGGTGCGCAGGTCTTCGGGCGTAGAAGTGATTTCCTGGTGTGCGCCGGTATGCGCGCCAAGCCGCAGGATCGCGGCATGGATGGTTTCGACGTCCTCGATGCGGCCGGGGCGGATGATGATTTTGGGCAAATCGGCAGTCACTGGAGGTTCGGCGCCCAGGCACCCCACTCTGGCCTGCCGGCCATCTCCCCCTCAAGGGGGGAGATTGGCAGCTTCGGTCTTGTCGCCAATACTGCAATGTCGGCAATTGGCGAAAGCCGCAGTGATGTCCAATCTCCCCCCTTGAGGGGGAGATGCCAAGTGGTGGCAAAGAGGGCAGGACAGAGGGGGGTGGGACGGAACGCAAGCATCTCAGGCCATAACCATCTCAGAACGCCACCCGGTCACCGCCCTTGAGCGCCAGCATCTCGCGCGCCTCGGTGGGCGTGGCGACGTCCAGCGACAGCCCGTCGAGCACGCTGCGGATGCGGCGCACCTGGTCGGCATTAGACTTTGCCAGCTGGCGGCCGTCGTAAAGGCTGTCCTCCAGCCCGACGCGGACATTGCCGCCCATCGCCGCCGCAATCGCAATCATCGGCATCTGGTGGCGCCCGGCGGCCAGCACCGAAAACTGGTAGCTGTCGCCGAACAGTTTGTCGGCGATGCGCTTCATATGGACCAGATTGTCGGGATCGGCGCCGATACCGCCGAGAATGCCGAACACGAACTGGATGAACAGAGGTCCCGACACCAGACCTCGATCGCGAAAATGCGCCAGTGAATAGAGGTGGCCGACATCGTAGCATTCAAATTCGAAGCGTGTGCCGCAGCCCTTTCCAAGTCTTTCGAGCACGGTCTCCATATCGGCAAAGGTGTTTTTGAAGATCGTGTCGCGGGTCGCGTCCAGCAGTTTCGGCTCCCACTCGTGCTGCCACTCCCTTGACCGGTCGAGCATCGGGAACAGCGCGAAATTCATCGAGCCCATGTTGAGCGAGCACATTTCGGGCTCGGCCCTGAGTGGTGCGGCCAGCCGCTGGTCGAGCGTCATCAGCGAGGAGCCGCCAGTGGTGATGTTGATCACCGCTGATGTCGCCTGCTTGATGCACGGCAGGAACTGCATGAACACATCAGGATCGGCGGTCGGCCGCCCGTCCTTCGGATCACGGGCGTGAAGATGCAGGATCGAGGCGCCGGCTTCGGCAGCCGCGATCGCCTCTGCGGCGATCTGGTCCGGCGTCACCGGCAGATGCGGTGACATCGACGGCGTGTGCACCGACCCGGTGACGGCGCAGGTGATGATGACTTTTCGCGGCGCCATGGCTCAGCCTTCGACCGGCAGGTCGAGTTCGCCGGCCAGGACCTGCAGCGAGTCACCGATGATGGCGACGATCTCGCCGATCTGCTCGGCCGTGACGATCATCGGCGGCGCCACCATGAAATTGTCGCCGTCGACCCCGCCCTTGACCTTTCGCCCATAGATGATCAGGCCGCGCTCATAGGCGAGGTCGAGCAGGCGCTGGGTGGCCTTCTTCGCCGGTGCGATCGGCCGCAGCGTATCGGGGTCGGCGACCATCTCGGCGCCTAGCAGCAGTCCCTTGCCGCGCACGTCGGCGACGAACGGAAACCGCTTGGCCAGGCCCTTCAACTCAGCCATCAAAAGATCGCCCATGCCAGCCGCATTGGCGATCAGGTCGAGACGGTCCATTTCGCCAAGCACGGCGAGCCCGGCGGCGCAGGCGAGCGGATTGCCGGCATAGGTATGGCCATGCTGGAAGCCGCCGGAGGCGAGCAGCGGCTGCACCAGCCGCATGGATGCCGCCAGCGCGCCGAGCGGCGCATAGCCCGAGCCCAGCCCCTTCGACAGCGCGACGATGTCGGGCTTGCAGTCAAAATGGTCGCCGCCGAGGAATTTGCCGGTGCGGCCGGCACCGCTCATCACTTCATCATGGATGAGCAGGATGCCGTAGCGGTCGCAGATTTCGCGGATGCGCGGATAATAGCTGTCCGGCGCCACCAGCGCCGCGGTGGCAGCGCCGCCGACCGGCTCCATGATGAAGGCGAGCACGCTTTGCGGCCCCTCAGCGAGGATCTTCTCCTCCAGCATGTCGGCGTAGCGGACGCCGCGCTGTTCCATCGAGAGATTGTCGCGGTCGCGCCAGGCGGCCGGCGCCGGCACGGTCGGCATGACCTGCATCATCGGCGCAAAGGTTTCGGCCAGCGCATCATCGCCGGTGACGGCGAGCGCCCCGAGCGTGCCGCCATGATAGGATGGAAAGCGCGTGATCACCTTCCAGCGGCTGGCCTGTCCGGTGGCGACAGCCCATTGCCGCGCCAGCTTGACGCAGGATTCCGTCGCTTCCGAACCGCCCGAGACAAAGAAGATCCGGTCCAGGCCTTCGGGCAGCTTTCCGGCCAACTCCCGTGCCAGGTCCTCGGCCGGCTCGTTCTCGAAATGCAGCCGGTAGGCGAAGGTGGCGCGATCCATCTGCCGCTTCATCGCATCGAGCACGTTGCGGTTGGAATGACCGATATTGGCGACCATCGGTCCGCTCGACCCGTCGATGAAGCGGCGGCCGTCCTGCGTCCAGATGTAGATGCCTTCGGCGCGGTCGACCAGCGGCCGGCGCAGGCTGGACAGATAGAACAGATGCGACGGCAGGCGCGTCTCGGTATCCGGGGCAGGGGTCTGGGACTTCAGCATGTCAGGACTTTCCGAGATAGCGGTCGAGTACATTCCTGGTGACGCGCTCGACCATCGCGTCCTGCCTTAGCAGGCCGGCGACCCATTCGCAGCTTCCGGCGTGGAACACCTCGCCCTTGCCTCGCCGGAAATTGACGATCATACCGTTGCCGCGCTTGACCTTGTCGAGATTGGCGTCGCTCGCCTCGCCGAACAGCGTTTCGGCGGTGAAGCGTCCATCCTCGTCGCCGAGAAACTGGTGTTCGAACGGGATGTCGGTGCTCTCCTCGACTTGCGCAGCCATGCCGACCGCAAGGATTTCCAGCCCATCCGGCGCGCCGCTGTCGGGCGCCGGGTAGGGTAGGCCGCCGTGGATCTCGTGGTCGAGCCCGTCGACCTCGTAGCCATAGACATGGCTGTCGGCGCCGAGCAGGTCGCCGTAATAGATGCCTGTGCCGGCGAACGCCCAATGCTCAGGCCGGTAGACCGGAAAGCCGCGCACGCCGCGCGGTGCGCAACCGCCCCAGCCGGCGTAGATGCCCCTGGTCGCATTGAGCCCGAAGGTCGTCGCACCCGGCCGGCCGATTTCCGGTGCTTCCCAGGAGTTGGTGGCGCGGGTCACGTCGCCGCCGCGATAGACCGGATCCTCGGCGCGGGCGCGGTATTTGTAGCAGACCTGACGGCGGCCCTCGTCCTCCAGTCTGGTCTGCCACATGAAATTGCCGGCGAAGCGCGCCGCATGGCCGCCGCGCTCGATGTAGGCGTCGACAGCGTCGCGCATCTCCCAGGTCCAGTATTCGTCATGGCCGACGAAGACGACGCAGTCATAGCCGTCGAGGATTTCGGGCGAGAAATGCAATTCGTGCTGGCTGGCAAGGTCGACCGGATAGGCGGCACGCTCTGCAAAACGAAAGAAGTGGCTGTCATAGCTTGCCCAGCCCGACGAGGCGTATTTCTTCGAATGGCCGGTGGCGAAGGCCCATTCCATATGCGGATAGCGCGGCACGGTTTTGGGCGCCACGGCGACCGCGAGCGGCACGCGCGGCGCCTCCTTCGGCAGGACAACAAAGCCGCGGCACCATGGCCGCTTCGTCGACACCATTGGGGCATACTGGTCGCGGTTCGGGCCGGTGATGCCTTCGTAATGATTGGAGCCGCCCCAAGTGTTGTAGGCAAGCCAGGTGCCGGTGGCGGCGACCTGCAGCACACGACCCCGTTTCTTGCCGGGCTGCGGGGTAACGATGAAAAGATGGTGGCAGCGGACCGGCTTGCCATCGCGGCCATCCGCCGTCAGCGTGACGCGATAGGCCCCGGACGGCCAGTCGTCGCCGACGCGGAATTCAAACGACGCGTCCCAGCCGCAGCCTAGGACCGAACATTGGTCGGGTGTATCCTGCCAGCGTGCCGCGATCCCGGCCTTCTCGAACATTTTCGTCTCGATGCCGCCGTCGCGGACGATCGCCATGCTGAAGCTGGAGGCCGTCGAGCTGACATGCAGCGTCACCGTCTCGCCCCGACGGTATGAGAAACGGTCGCTGTAGCACCAGATCTCGCCATGTTCGCCGTCCATGCCCGGCCACTCCCAGTAGTGGCCGCGCACCGCTTGCCGGCGCTGGTGGGGCGTCAGTCCGAAATCGGGGAATTCGGTCGGCAAGTCAGTCATGGCTACCGGCATGATCGAAGATCGCCATTTCGGCCATCTGCTCGGCAAGCGTCAATCGGAAACGATCGGGCCAGCGATAGCTGACAGCCGGCCTTGGCCTTGCCTGTCAAACCGACTATCTCTCAAAAGGCGGCCTTTTCCGCCGCGGGAGCCGACATGCTGAGAGTGCAAAAGGTCAGGGTGGACGACATCTACGTGCCGACCGCGCGCAGGAAGACGCTGCATCCCGAGACCGTTCGGCATCTGGCCGAGGACATTCTGGAAAACGGCATGAAGACGCCGATCCAGGTGCGCCACGACGGCAAGCGCCATATCCTGGTTGAAGGCCTGCACCGGCTGGAAGCGGCAAAGTGGCTCGGCGAGACCGAGATCGAAGCCTATCTGGTGCAAGCCAAGCGCCACTAGGTTTACGCGGCCGCCCGCCTAAATCGGTCTAGCGAGATTTTTCGCGAGACCGTGTCGGGCTGTGCGTTGCCCGCTCGTCCTTGAGACGGAAACCGGCATTCAAGCAACCCTTTTGCAAGCAAGTGAGGAGACCATCATGACGACCAAGCTCGACATCGCCCCCAGCTCCGACCGTGAACTGGTTCTCGCCCGCATCATCGATGCGCCGCGCGAGAACGTCTATCGCTGCTGGACCGAGCCGAAGCTCGTGACGCAATGGTTCGCGCCAAAGCCGTGGACGACGCCGCGCGCCGAAATGGACGTACGCACCGGCGGCTCCAGCCTGGTTGTGATGGCCGGTCCCGACGGCAACGAATTCCCGAACCCCGGGGTCTTCCTCGAAGTCGTGCCGGGCAAAAAGATCGTTCTCACCGACGCCTACACAAAGGCCTGGGAGCCGTCCGAAAAGCCGTTCATGACGGTCGTGCTGACCTTTGAGGATGAGGGCGAGGGCAAGACCCGCTACATCGCCCGGGTTGCGCATTGGTCGGTCACTGACCGCGAAGAGCACGAGAAGATGGGCTTTCACGAGGGCTGGGGCCAGTGCGCCGACCAGCTCGAAGAAGTCGCCAGGCGGCTTTGATATCGGCGGGACGCAAGGAGACCGACATGTCCAGATCGATGTTTTTCGCCATTTTCGCCTCGGCCGCGGCGTTGTTCGCCGCGCCGGGCGCCAGCAATGCCGAGGACGTAAAGCCGTCCATGACCAGCGAAACGAAAGCCATGCCGAAGCCGGCGAAATCCGGCCTGCTGCCGATCAACGGCCTGAATTATTATTACGCCGTCTATGGCCGGGGCGAGCCGCTGCTTCTGCTGCATGGTGGTCTCGGCACCACCGATATGTTCGCGCCGATCCTGCCGAAGCTTGCCGAAAGCCGCACCGTCATCGGCGTCGACCTGCATGGTCACGGCCGCACCGCGCTCGGCGATCGGCCGTTGAGCCTTGAGGCGATGGGTGACGACATGGCGGCGATCGTCAAGGCGCTCGGCTACGACAAAGTCGACGTCATGGGTTACTCGCTGGGCGGCGGCGTCGCCTTCCGCATGGCCGTCCAGCATCCCGAGACAGTGCGCCGGCTGGTGCTGGTCTCGACCGGCTATGCCTCGGACGGCTTCTATGCCGACATGCGTACTCAGCAGGCGCAGATCGGCGCGGCGATGGCCGACATGATGAAGGACACGCCGATGTACAAATCCTACGTGGCGGTCGCGCCGCACCCGCAGGATTTTCCAAAACTGCTCGACCAGCTGGGCACCCATATGCGCAAGGACTACGACTACTCCGCCGACGTGGCGAAGCTGAAGATGCCGGTCATGCTGATATTTGGCGACAGCGACATGTACCGGCCCGAGCATGAGATCAAGTTCTATCAGATGCTCGGCGGCGGGCTGAAGGACGCCGGCTGGATGCGCGAGGACCTGTCGCAGAACCGCTTGGCCATCCTGCCGAACCGCACCCACTACGACGTGTTTTTCGCGCCGGAACTGGTGGCCGCCGCATTGCCCTTCCTCAATGGCGAGACCAACGTCAAGACCTGGGACGAGATCGTCAGAGAAACGCACTGACCGCCTGACAACTGCCTGCCGGCCGTCCTCCCGCGAGATGGCCGGCGACGCTCGTTGCGCATCGCGCCTGATCGTACATTCGGCCTGCCGCATCACGCCAACAGATGGCGCCATCAAAGCTTTTCAATTGACGCTCCTATCCCGGCAGCTACCTTCCTGCCAATCTTCAGAAAGACGGGCTAAGGCAATGGCGAAATATCAGGGTGGCTGCCTGTGCGGGGCAGTGCGCTACCGCACTGAGGCCGCGCCGATCAACGAGCGCGTCTGCCATTGCCGGCTTTGCCAGAAGGCGCTGGGCGCGGCCTTCAACGCCCGCGTGCTGTTCCGTATCGACGATGTGACCATTGACGGGCCGGTGGCGACGGTGAATTCCTCGCCCGATCTCAAGCGCGGCTTCTGCCCGGGCTGCGGCACGACGATGTTTTCCCGGCGCGACTCCGCCGGCATCATCGGCATCACCTCCGGCTCGCTCGACGATCCTTCCATGTTCAAACCGCAGATGCATATCTGGACCGCCTCGAAGCAGCCCTGGGTGCAACTCGACGACGAACTGCCGCAATATGAAGGCGCGCCCCCGCCCAACTGAGGCGCAGGGCGTGCCCAAATTTTTTCGTCCGAGACACGAGATAGCCGGCAAAGCGTCATTGGCGAGCCATCATTGCCGCCTATCTATTGCCTGCGGGTCGGCAGTCGAAGGAGGCGACAGATGAACGACAGAATTAACACCCTGGATGAGCTTTTGAGCGATCCGATGATCAAGCTGGTGATGGAGCGTGACCACGTGCAGCCGGCCGAGCTTCGCTCGCTGCTCGAAGAAAAGGTTCGCCGGGATGACGATGCGTCGGTCAATCCCGTCACCGATCGCCCAAACTCCGATCGCCTTGGCACCGACCGCTCCGTCCCGCCCGCTCATATGGTAGCCGAGAGCTGCCACAATCTATGGTTGTGCGGCTAAGCAGCGGCCTGGCGTCGGCGATCCTTCGCGCGCCTTCGGTCCTGCGGCGTTTCCAGGCTCTCACCGCTACGGTGATAGAGCGAGCGCCTTGCCCAGCCCCTCTGCCCTAACAATTTGATTCAAACTTTGTTGGTAATTTCTTGTTAGTAATCCGGACTGGTTTGTCCGGCGGCGTTGTCTTGCCATCGGTCTGTTGTGTTCTGCGTACAGGTCCAGATGCGGTTATCAGGCGTCGTCATCTTCTCGATCGCGTCACTTTGCCTTGCCGGCTGCACGTCCACGTCCGGCGTCGACGCGCTGCAAGTGCCGTCCAGCGAGACGACCAGCTCGGTTGTGCGGCCGCCCGCGCCGGTGGCGTCGGTCGGCGCTGCCGATGCTGAACCCGACTTCGCGCCGGAGGAGGCGACGGAGCAGACTGTGGCGATGGCCACTCCGGAGCCTGCCGAAAGCATCGAGCCACCCGTCGAGCCGATTGCCTTGGTGGCGCCGAAGCGGCTGGCACGGGCAGCACCGATCCTTGCCGAGCCGGTCCAGCGCCATCGTTTTCGTGACGCCAAGCCGATCAATTTCGGCAGGGCATCGCCCAGGCACCTGGCCGTTCACGGCGTCGACGTCTCGCGCTGGCAGGGCAACGTGAACTGGGCGAAGCTGCGCGCGCAGGGCGCGAACTTCGCCTACATCAAGGCGACCGACGGCGGCGATCACCTCGACCCGATGTTCAGGAAGAACTGGCGCAATGCCGACGCCGCCGGCCTCAAGCGCGGCGCCTATCACTTCTTCTACTGGTGCCGCACCGCTGGTGAGCAGGCCGACTGGTTCATCCGCAACGTGCCGAGGGTCGAGGGCGCCTTGCCGCCGGTGATCGATGTCGAGTGGAACGGCGAATCCAGCTGCAAGCGGCGGCCGTCGCGGCAGAAGGTGCTGGAGAAGATGCAGGTCTTCATGGACAAGCTCGAGCGCCACTACGGCCAGCGGCCCATCATCTACACCGCGCCTGATTTCTACCGCGACAATCTCAGAGGCGCATTTCTGGACTATCCATTCTGGCTGCGCGCGGTGGCGCAGCACCCGTCAAAGGTCTATCCCGGCCGCAAATGGGTGTTCTGGCAGTATTCCGGCTCCGGCCTGTCGCATGGGGTGAGGGGCCGCATCGACCTCAACGTCTTCCACGGCGACGAGAGAGCCTGGCGGAACTGGGTTGGTGGGCGGCAGATGGTGGCCGAGGCGGAGTAGGCGGCCGAACAAAGTGCCCATTTGCAGACCAGCATGAGGTGAATATCGACGGACCTGACCACCTGTCGCGGAAGTGTCGTCGATCCGTCATCGCATTGAAATGTCGTTCCCGCAAAGCAGGTGGCTTCCATTCGAACAGGAGACGCCACCCGTGCCCCGCCATTCCGCGCTTTTCGTCCTGACGGCAGCGCTTGCTGCCTCGGTTTCGCTGCCGGCCCATGCCGACATGATGTTCAACCGGGTCGCGAGCTTCGCAGTCGCCGGAAACCTGCCGGCGGACGTCGACAGGACCACGCCGACCTCGTCCGAGATCATCACGGCGAGCGAAGACGGCATGACGCTGGTTTATTCCGACAGCCCGCTCGGTGCGGTCGGCTTCATCGACATCGCCGATCCCAAGGCGCCCAAGGCCGGTGGCATCGTCAAGGTCGACGGCGAGCCGACCTCGGTTGTGGTCATCGGCGGCAAGGTGCTGGCCGGCGTCACCACGTCTCAGAGCAAAGCCCGGCCTTCGGGCAACCTCACCGTTATCGACCTTGCCTCCAAGGCGATCGAAAGCACCTGCGACCTCGGCGGCCAGCCGGACTCGCTGGCGTTCAGCAAGGACGGCAAGTTTTTGGCCATCGCCATCGAGAACGAGCGCGACGAGGAGCTGAACGACGGAGAAATTCCGCAGATGCCGGCCGGCGACCTCAGGATTTTCACGCTTGCAGAAGGCCAGCCTGATTGCGCGACGATGAAGACCGTCAACCTGGCGGGCATTGCCGAAGTCGCGGCGGAAGATCCGGAGCCGGAATTCGTCGCCTTCAACGAGGCCGGCGAGATCGCGGTCACGCTGCAGGAAAACAACTACATTGCCATCGTCAACGCCGAAACCGGCGCGATCGCCGCGCACTTTTCCGCAGGCTCCGCCACGCTGGACAAGATCGACACCAGGAAGAACGGCGCCTTGTCCTTCGATGGCAAGATCGAAAACGTCGCGCGCGAGCCCGACGCCGTGAAATGGCTCGACAATGACCGCCTCGCCGTCGCCAACGAAGGCGACTACAAGGGCGGCACGCGCAGCTTCACGATCTTCAGCAAGAAGGGCGAGGTCCTCTACGATTCCGGTCCGTCCTTCGAGTACCAGGTCGCCAATGCAGGCCATTATCCCGACGACCGCAACAAGAAGGGCGTCGAGCCGGAAGGTCTTGAGACCGGCACGTTCGACGAGGACAGGCTGCTGTTCGTCGCGTCCGAGCGTGGCTCCGTTGTCGGCGTCTACAAGGACACGGGTGCGGAGCCTCAGTTTGTGCAGATCCTGCCGTCCGGCATCGGCCCCGAAGGCCTGGTCGCGATCCCGTCGCGCAATCTCCTGGTCACCGCCAACGAGGCCGACCTGGTCGAGGACGGGCTCGCCCGCTCGCACGTGATGATCTACGACCGCTCCGAAGGCCCCGCCACTTACCCGATGATCACGGCAAAGCCCACGGCAGACGGCACGCCGCTCGGCTGGGGCGCGCTTTCGGCGCTCGCTGCCGGTGACACTGCCGGCAAGCTGTTCGCTGCCTCGGACTCGTTCTATGCCAACGCGCCATCGATCTTCGAGATCGATGCCACGCAGACGCCGGCGCTGATCACCGGCAAGACCATCGTCACGCGTGATGGCCATCCTGCACAGAAGCTCGACATCGAGGGTCTTGTCGCCGACGGTGAAGGCGGCTTCTGGCTGGCCAATGAAGGCGATCCGGCAAAGCTCGTCCCGCACGCCATCCTGCGCGTCGACGACAAGGGCGTGGTCAAGCAGGAAATTGGCTTCCCGATGGAACTGCTCGCCCACCAGAGCCGCTTCGGTCTCGAAGGCATCACCGCGATCGGCGAGGGCGACGACCTGACGCTGGTAATGGCCGTGCAGCGCGAATGGGTCGACGATCCGAAGGGCCAGGTCAAGCTTTTGGCCTACAAGCCGAAGGCCAAGGAATGGTCGGCGGTGCGCTATCCGCTCGAAGCGACCGAAGCCGGCTGGATGGGCCTGTCGGAGATCACCACGCATGACGGCAAGCTCTACATCCTCGAACGCGACAACCAGATCGGCGACCTGGCCAAGGTGAAGCGCATCTATTCGGTGGCGCTCGACGCCTTCAAGCCTGCCAAGCTCGGCGGCAAACTGCCGGTAGTCGAAAAGACGCTGGTGCGCGACATCATCGGGGACCTGAAATCAGCCACCAACGGCTATGTCATCGACAAGGTCGAAGGTTTCACCCTCGACAAGAACGGCGATATCTTCGTCGCCACGGACAATGACGGCGTCGATGATTCTTCCGGCGAAACGCTGTTTTTACGCCTGGGCAACATCAGCGCGGTGAACTGAGGCTGGAGCAGTTCTCCCTTCTCCCCTCGTGGGCCCACAAGGGGAGAAGGGAAGGCCCGGTTGTTACGCCTCTACATATTCCGCCAGGCTCACACCTTTGGGCACATCCAGCCCATCGGCACGCAAGCCTTCGATATGAAAGCGTATAGCGTCGCGAATTTCGGTTTCCACCTCAGGCACCGTCGCACCGGTCGCGATGCAGCCAGGCAGGTCCGGCACGTAAGCGGAAAAATTGTTTCCGGCTTTTTCGATCACCACCGCGTAACGCATGTCATCACTCCTTTAAACCGGACTGCTTGAGGATGCTATTCAGTGTTCCCGGTGCAACCTCGTCAGACGGCTTGCCGGCCACCGTGACGCGGCCGGCTTTGATTTCATGCTTATATTGGCGATGACTGCCTTTAGTTGCAACCAGATACCAGCCGTCGGTTTCCAGCAGGCGAATGACTTCGCGGACCGTAAGCCGAGGCGGCATCGGTCCTCAGCTACACCCGCTCGTCGAGCCACAGGTATCGCACTTCTCACACGTGCCGTTCCGCACCATCGTAAAATTGTGGCATTCGGAGCATTCGTTGCCGGTGTAGCCCTGCATCAGGGATTGCTGACGCCTTGTAGCGGCAAGCGCCTTGGCCTCGGCAGCTTCTTTTGCGGCATCGTCGGTGAACAGCCCAGTCGGGTCGGTTGCCTCCTCGTAGACGATGTCCTCGACCAGTTCCTTCGCCCGCTCCTCGTAGTCGCGCTTATAGGCGATCGCTTCGTCGCTGGCCGGCTTCAGCGCCAGCACGTTGGAGCCCGAGAACGCGGTCGGCACCGAGCGAGTGGGGGCGGGAGAGGGACTTGAACCGCCAAAGCCCTTGGGGTCGGCACCCATGCCCGACACCAGCTTGACCGGGGAGATGCCGCGGGTCAGCCCCTTCGAGAACGGCGTCGCCTTGCCTTCGTTGATGCCGCGGCCGAGTGCGGTCTTGTCGAAATCCGACTGGTCGACATGGGCGAGGTCGTGACGGGCAAGATAGGACACGGCAAGCTCACGGAACACGTAGTCGAGGATCGACGTGGCGTTCTTGATCGCGTCGTTGCCCTGCACCATGCCGGCCGGCTCGAATTTGGTGAAGGTGAAGGCTTCGACATATTCCTCGAGCGGCACGCCATATTGCAGGCCGAGCGAGATGGCGATGGCGAAGTTGTTCATCATCGCCCGGAAGGCCGCACCTTCCTTGTGCATGTCGATGAAGATCTCGCCGAGACGGCCGTCGTCGAATTCGCCGGTGCGCAGATAGACCTTGTGGCCGCCGACGACCGCTTTCTGGGTATAGCCCTTGCGGCGGTTCGGCAGCTTTTCGCGGTCGCGATAAAGGCGTTCGACGACGCGTTCGACGATCTTTTCGGTCACCTGCACGGCGCGCTGTGAAGCAGGTGCTGCGATCAGCTGCTCGACGGCATCGTCCTCGTCGTCTTCGACGTCGGCAAGCAGCGAGGCATTGAGCGGCTGCGAGAGTTTCGAGCCGTCGCGATAGAGCGCGTTGGCCTTCAGCGCCAGCTTCCACGACAGCATGTAGGCGCCCTTGGCGTCTTCCACCGTCGCGTCGTTCGGCATGTTGATGGTCTTGGAAATGGCGCCGGAGATGAACGGCTGCGCCGCCGCCATCATCTGGATGTGGCTGTTGATCGACAGTGAACGCTTACCGATCTTGCCGCACGGGCTGGCGCAGTCGAACACCGGCAGATGTTGGTCTTTCAGAAATGGTGCTCCCTCGAGGGTCATCGCCCCGCAGACATGGATGTTGGCGGCCTCGATGTCCTTCTTCGAGAAGCCGAGCGCCGGCAGCATCTCGAACGAGAAATCGTTGAGCTGCTCGTCGGTGAAGCCAAACGTCTCCTTCACCCAATCGGCACCCAGCGTCCACTGGTTGAAGACGAACTTGATGTCGAAGGCCGACTTCAACGCCGCATTGAGCGCTGCGATCTTGTCGTCGGTAAAACCCTTTGCCCTAAGCGAGCCTGGGTTGATGGCAGGCGCCTGGTTCAGATTGCCGTGGCCGACCGCATAGGCCTCGATCTCGGCGATCTGGCTTTCCAAATAGCCGAGCGTGCGCAGCGCTTCAGGGACGGCGCGGTTGATGATCTTGAAATAGCCGCCGCCGGCCAGCTTCTTGAATTTGACCAGCGCGAAGTCGGGCTCGATACCGGTGGTGTCGCAATCCATGACCAGGCCGATCGTGCCGGTCGGCGCGATCACGGTCGCCTGCGCATTGCGGTAGCCATGCTCCTCGCCGAGCTCGATGGCGCGGTCCCAGGCAGCCTTGGCATGGGCGGCAAGCTCCGGCTGCTTCAGGTCGGAGGCGACCAGCGGCACCGGGTTGACGGCGAGTTTCTCGTAGCCGTCCTTGTCGCCATAGGCGGCTCGGCGATGGTTGCGCATGACACGCAGCATGTTCTGGGCATTG
Organism: Mesorhizobium sp. WSM4817; assembly: GCF_055811135.1. Lineage (NCBI taxonomy): Bacteria > Pseudomonadati > Pseudomonadota > Alphaproteobacteria > Hyphomicrobiales > Phyllobacteriaceae > Mesorhizobium > Mesorhizobium sp. WSM4817. Next base: position 89,758 of record NZ_JBVVQQ010000014.1, read on the forward strand.
CGGTCGTAATCGGGGAAGGCGCCGAGCTCGGCGGCCATTTCGGCCGAGGTGGCATAGGCGGTGCCGGTCATGATGGCGGTGAGTGCTGCGCAGATGGCGCGGCCCTCGTCGGAATCATAGGGAATGCCCGAGGTCATCAGCAGGCCGCCAATATTGGCGTAGCCGAGGCCGAGCGTGCGGTATTCGTAGGAGAGCTTGGCGATCTCCTTCGACGGGAACTGCGCCATCATGACGGAAATTTCCAGCACCATGGTCCACAGCCGAACCGTGTGCTCGTAGGCAGCGATGTCGATGGTGCCGTCGGCGTTGCGATAGGGCAGCAGGTTGATCGAGGCCAGGTTGCAGGCGGTGTCGTCGAGGAACATGTATTCCGAGCACGGGTTGGACGCCCGGATCGCACCGGCCGCGGCGCAGGTGTGCCAGTCGTTCATCGTCGTGTTGAAGTGCAGGCCCGGGTCGGCCGACGCCCAGGCGGCATAGCCGATCTTCTCCCACAGATCCCTGGCCTTCAGCGTCTTCATCACCTTGCCGTCCTTGCGGGCGGTGAGATGCCAGTCGCCGTCCTGCTCTACGGCGCGCAGGAAATCGTCCTTCAGCGAGACCGAATTGTTGGAGTTCTGACCCGAAACGGTGAGGTAGGCGTCCGAATCCCAGTCGGTGTCGTAGGTCTTGAACGACATCGAGGTGTAGCCCTGTCTGGCAAACTGGATGACGCGGTAGATATAGTTCTCCGGCACCCCGTCCTTCTTGGCCAGCTTGATCTCACGCTTCAGCGCGGTGTTGATCGCCGGGTCGAAGCAATCGTCGTCCTGGCCTTCGCAGTTGATGCAGGCCTTCATGATCGCTTCGAGGTGCTTCTTGACGATCTTCGAGCCGGTGACCAGCGAAGCGACCTTCTGCTCCTCATTGACCTTCCAGTCGATGAACTCCTCGATATCGGGATGGTCGGCGTCGACGATGACCATCTTTGCAGCGCGGCGCGTCGTGCCGCCCGACTTGATGGCGCCCGCCGCGCGGTCGCCGATCTTGAGGAAGCTCATCAGGCCGGACGAGCGGCCGCCGCCGGACAGTTTTTCGCCTTCGCCGCGCAGGAACGAGAAGTTGGAGCCGGTGCCGGAGCCGTATTTGAACAGCCGCGCTTCACGCACCCACAAATCCATGATGCCGCCTTCGTTGACGAGATCGTCCTGCACGCCCTGGATGAAGCAGGCATGCGGCTGCGGATGCTCGTAGGAAGACTTCGACTTGGTCAGCTTGCCGGTGAACGGGTCGACATAGAAGTGGCCCTGGCTCGGGCCGTCGATGCCGTAGGCCCAGTGCAGGCCGGTGTTGAACCATTGCGGCGAATTCGGCGCAACGCGCTGGGTGGCCAGCATATAGGCGATCTCGTCGCGGAAGGCGCGCGCGTCTTCCTCCGACTTGAAGTAGCCGCCCTTCCACCCCCAATAGGTCCAGGTGCCGGCGAGGCGGTCGAAGACCTGGCGGGCGTCGATCTCGGAGCCGTAGCGCTCGGCCTCCGGCAGCTTTGCCAACTCGGCCTCGTCGGCGACGGAGCGCCACAGGAAGGAGGGAACGTCGTTCTCCTCGACCTTCTTCAGCCGTGCCGGCACGCCGGCCTTGCGGAAATACTTCTGCGCCAGGATGTCGGCGGCAACCTGGCTGAACTGCGCCGGCACATCGATATTGTCCAAGCGGAACACCACCGAGCCATCCGGATTCTTGATCTCCGAAAGCGCCTTGCGGAATTCGATCTCCGAATAAGCAGACTGCCCTTGCTTGGTGAAACGACGCTCGATGCGCATTGGTCCTATCCCTTTGTGTCTAGATATAGCGACTTTCCCAGAGGATTTCTGCCCCCATTGCGAAACGCGCATGTCCGCCGTCTGCCGGCGTTCGAAAACAGCCGGCTCCTTTTCACGAGGCTCCGCCCGCCCTGCTGGTCGAACTCCTTGCGAAGTAGTCGTCCAACGCGCCGACGGACCCTGCGGGTCCCTCAAGACTGAAACTTTTTTGCGACTCCCTCAATCGAGGGAACTTCACACTATCTAGCGTCGAACCTACCTGCAAACACTAAATATAGTATTAACAGACAATTTATTCCAGTCCGACATTTTTCCCTTTCGTCCCCAAAAAACCCCAAAATCCCGACGCCTCCGCCGGCCCCGTAGCCAGGGCGGAAATGCGGCCAAACGCACATAATCCGGGAAAAAAGACCGGGCTCAAAACTTTCCGGTCGCGCTCTCAACAGGAGCGCATGACCTATAAAAGGCGACTCGTTTTGCGCCGTCAAGGATTCGTTTGCGTAGCTTTTGTGACCCCAACATCTTGTGTGTCACATATGTGGATAACGGGGATAGAAGTGGGCGCAGGATTTTCGATTTTACCACGTTCAGGCCATCAGCCGGACAACGCATGCCAAAGCTGGAGTGGCCAAATCGATTTTCTTTGCCAAGAACATCGCCGGTGATGCGCGGCTTTGGCCGGTGAGTCTATGCTTGCTGCGGCTTTGGCCGGTGAGTCTATGCTTGCTCAGGAGAACTGGTGCGGGTCGGCACAGAAATAGGCGATGATCTGGCCAAGATCCGGCTCGTTGACCATGCGCACAGCCTCGGCGGGACTGACCCATTTTCGGATGCGCGAGCGCTTTTCCTTCCACCGGTCGGCGATCTTGTCGACCCGCAGCGGAAACACCAGGACTTCACAAGGCACTTCCTCGCCGGAAGCCAATGCCTTGGCATAGAAGTAGCGGCCGGCTTCGTGGTGGGAGACCGTGCCGCGCAGTCCGGCTTCCTCGCCGGCCTCGCGCGCCGCCGCTTCGCAAAGCAGTTCCTTGGCCTCAGGCCAGCCCTTGGGAAGCACCCAGCGACCGGTATCGCGGCTGGTGATCAGCATGATCTCGACGCCATGCCCGGTATCGCGCCAGGGCAATGCTGCAACCTGCAGGCGGCACGGCGCTGCGCCGAAGAGCCGCTGGACCCTTTCGGCCAAATGGTTGTGCGTTACTGGCCTCGTCAACATCGTAGAAGCTTGCCCCAGCCTCCAGAATCACTTGTCGTCTCGTGAATCTTACGGCTAATCATAAGCAATAAAAGTAAAAAACCTCATACGCACGAGTTAACCACACACGAGACGTCGATTCAGGAATATCGTGCGCCGCGGCACTCTTTCAAGAAGTGCTCGCCGGCAAGCAGTGCCCGCCGGCATGTCCCGGAAGAAAAAGCAGCTGCCGCGAATCAGCCGGCGTGGTCGTCGGCGATCGGCTTCTGATAGGTGAAGCCCATATCCCACGGGAAATAGATCCAGGTGTCCTGGCTGACCTCGGTGACGAAGGTGTCGACCAGCGGCCTGCCTTTCGGCTTGGCGTAGACGGTGGCGAAATGCGCCTTGGGCATCATGGCGCGGACGATGCCCGCGGTCTTGCCGGTGTCGGTGAGGTCGTCGATGATCAATACGCCGGCCCCGTCATCGGCGAGCAGTGCCGGCGTGACCTCCTTCAGCACCTGCAACTGCCCCTGGCTGGCATAGTCGTGATAGGAGGCGACGCAAACCGTCTCGATGACCCGGATGCCGAGTTCACGCGAGATGATGGCGGCCGGTACCAGGCCGCCGCGGGTGATGCAGACGATCGCCTTCCATTGGCCTTTGTTGGCGCCGGCAAGCCGCCAGGCGAGCGCACGCGCGTCGCGGTGGAACTGATCCCAGGAGACGGGAAAGGCCTTTTCGGGAAGGGACATTTTTCGCGCACTCCGCAGCGCGCGAAAACGCGCGCAGACACTTGAAGGAACGCGCGGAATTAACTGGAAAGCCTTGGCCCTGGCAAGGGCGGCGGCAGGCGATCCCTGTGGACTTGCCGCCTGTGGACTTGCCGCTTGTCGATTTACCGCGACAGGAAAGCTGCCACCGGCAGGGTGCGCAGCACCGTGCGGGTGACACCGCCGAACAGAAGCTGGCGCAGCCAGGAATGGCTGTAGGCGCCGAGCACGAGCAGGTCGGCGCCAGTTTCGGCAACCCTGGTCTGGAGCACCTCGTCGACCGAGTGGCCGGCCGATTGCAGCACCGAGACGCTGACCGTGGCGCCATGCCTGGACAGGGCGGCGGCGATTTCGGCGCCGGCCGCCTCCGGGGCCTCGTCGAGCGTGTCCGGCGGGTCGATAACGACAATATCGGTTTGTTCGGCCTCGATGATGAAGGGCAGGGCGTCGAACGCGGCGCGCGCCGCTTCCTTGCTGCCGTTCCAGGCGAGCAGCACATGCTTGAAGCTGGTGATCAGCGGGCCTGAGTGCGGCACGACCAGCACCGGCCGGCCGGCGTCATAGACCAGCGTGTCGACATCGGCGTTTTGATCGCCGCCCGTCTCGCGCTGCGCGGCGATGATCAGGTCCGCGGTGCGAACGGTCGGGATGCCGGTCAGCGCGCTGTCTCCTGAAAAGCTCTCGAGGCTGCGCCACTCGAAGGACAGGCCGGACTCTTCGACATGCCGGAGGAAAACCGCCCGCAATTTTTCAGCGCGTTCCTTGTTCATGTCGGCCGAAACCTGCAGGAACTCGGTGTCGGGAAAGCCGGTGGCCGAGGTGTAGGGGACCGGAAGCGCTTCGGCATGAATGCCGATGAGATGGCTCTCGAACTTGTCGGCAAGCGGGACGGCGCATTCGAGCACGCGCTCCGCGTCCTGTTCGTTCTGCAGTATGGCGACGATGGTCTTGAATCGCATGGCAACCCCTCAATTCGCGGGCGAGCGAACTCGCCCGCATGAAACGTTACAGCACTATGCTTGGTTCCGGTTAGCCCGGATATGGCCTAATGTATGTCGCCCAAAAGCATGCCCTCGGGCGCGTGGTGCGCAGCGGTTTGGGGCACCATGAGACAAGAAGGCGCGTCGCATGAATCCTCTCAGGCGCGACGCGCTTTGGATCAGTTGGCCGCGCTGGCGAGCCCTGCGACCATCGCTTCGACGTCGGCGCGGGCGGCGTCCAGCGCTTGCTGGCTGCGGGCACGGACGACCAGCTCGGTCCAGAACTTGCCGTCGCTGTATTTCGGGTAGGAGCCGATGATTGTGTCCGGATGCGCCCTCTGGATCTCGCCCAGCGGTCCGCCGACCAGGCCTTCGCCGAACGGACAGTGCACCGTGGCCGACAGCATTTTGGTGCCGGCCTGCAGCGTCGGCACGACATTGTCGAGCATCGCCTGGAAAATCGCCGGCACGCCGGCCATGACATGGACGTTGCCGATGCGAAAGCCCGGCGCGATCGACACCGGATTGTCGATATGGTCGGCACCGCGCGGCATCCGCGCCATGCGCTTGCGCGCCTCGGTGTATTCGATGCCGCGCGCGGCGTAGCTCGCTTCCAGCATCGCATAGGCTTTGGCGTCGTATTCGCAGGGCACGCCGAAGGCCTTGGCAATGGCATCCGCGGTGATGTCGTCATGCGTCGGACCGATGCCGCCGGTGGTGAAGAGGTAGGTATAGCGGGCACGCAAGGCATTCACCGCGGCGACGATCTCGTCTTCCTCGTCGGCAACGATGCGCACCTCCTTCAGGTCGATGCCGATCGCCGTCATGATGTCGGCGAGGTGGCCGATATTCTTGTCCTTGGTGCGGCCGGACAGAATCTCGTCGCCGATGACGAGCATGGCAGCGGTGACGATTTCGGGCATCGGGAGGCTCCGCAGAAGGTCAGTTGAGGCAGGCAGGTCGCCTGAGATAACGCGGCGGATGGTTGGCGGCAATGCGCCTCTTCTTCCTTCTCCCCTTGTGGGAGAAGGTGGATTGGCGCGCAGCGCCAAGACGGTTGAGGGGTGTTGGACGGAACGCTGTTGGTGCCAAGCTGGAACACCCCTCATCCGACCTCGCTTCGCGAGGCCACCTTCTCCCACAAGGGGAGAAGGGAGAAGGCGCCCCGCAGGGCGCTATTCCTTCACCGCTCCGGTCATCGAGGAAACGTAGTGCTCGACGAAGAACGAATAGAGCACCACCACCGGCAGCGAGCCGATCAGGGCTCCGGCCATCAGCGCTCCCCATTCATAGACGTCGGAGCGGACAAGCTCGGTGAGCACCCCGACCGGCACAGTTTTGTTTTCCGACGACTGGATGAACGTCAGCGCATAGATGAATTCGTTCCATGACAGGGTGAATGCGAAGATGCCGGCCGAAATCAGGCCGGGCACCGACAGCGGCAGCACGATCTTCATGAGGATCTGCCAGCGGCTCGCCCCGTCGATGAGCGCGCATTCTTCCAGTTCGAACGGGATCGAGCGGAAGTAACCCATCAGCAGCCAGGTGCAGAAAGGGATCAGGAAGGTCGGGTAGGTCAGGATGAGCGCGAACGGGGTGTCGAAAAGCCCAAGGTTGAACACCATCACCGACAGCGGGATGAACAGGATCGAGGGCGGCACGAGATAGGCGAGGAAGATCGCGAGCCCGACGTGCCGCGCTCCCGAAAACCGCAGCCGTTCGATCGCATAGGCCGCGAACACCGCAGCCAGCAGCGACAGGAATGTGGCGGCGGTGGAGATGATGATCGTGTTGAGCAGCCAGCCCGGATAGGACGTGTCGAACAAGAGATAGCGGATGTGCTCGAATGTCGGATGCACGACCCAGAACGGATTGAAATTGGCGTAGTCGGTCATCTCGTGATTGGGCTTGATCGCCGTGATCGTCATCCAGTAGAACGGGAACAACAGCACGATGACGAACACCAGCAACGGCAGATAGACTGTCACCACGCGCCGCGGCAGGCTCTGAAGATAGCCCATGCCGCCTTCGTCGAGTTCCTGCCGTTTCGTTTTCTTGATCGCGGTCTCAGCCATGTCAGTCTCCTCCGCCCTGCTGCCATTTGCGGCGTTGCAGGCCGAAATAGCTGAACAGGATCGCCGCAAGCAGGAACGGGATCATGGCGACCGCGATGGCGGCGCCCTCGCCAAGCTGGCCTCCCGAAATGCCGCGCTGAAACGACAATGTCGCCATCAGATGGGTGGCATTGACCGGTCCGCCGCGGGTCAGCACATAGATCAGCTGGAAATCGGTGAAGGTGAACAGCACCGAAAACGTCATGGTGATGGCGATGATCGGCGTCAGCAGCGGCAGCGTCACAAAACGGAACAATTGCCAGCGACTGGCGCCGTCGAGCGTGGCGGCCTCGTAAAGCGACTGCGGTATCGTTTGCAAGCCGGCAAGCAGCGTGATGGCGACGAACGGAATGCCGCGCCAGACATTGGCGGCGATGACCGAAGCGCGCGCGTTCTCCGGATCGCCGAGGAAATTGATGCGATGGTCGATCAGGCCCATTTCCATAAGTGCCCAGGACAGGATGGAGAACTGCGAATCGTAGATCCACCAGAAGGCGATGGCCGACAGCACCGTCGGCACCACAAACGGCAGCAGGATGATCGCGCGGAAGAACGATTTGATGGGAAGGTTCTGATTGAGAATGAGCGCCAGCCAGAGACCGAGCGCGAACTTCAGGATCGAGGCGCTTATCGTGTAGAGCAAGGTGTTGAAGACGGAGAGCCAGAAGACGGCGTCATCCGACAGATATTGGTAGTTTTCGATGCCTATGAAGATACCGGGGCGACCGATGCGGGTATCCGTGAAGCCGAGCCAGACCCCGAGCCCGAGCGGATAGGTGAGGAAGACCAGCAGCAGCGCTGCCGCCGGCAGCATGAAGCCGAAGCTAAGCGCGTTCCGGCTGTCGGCCAGGAGCGACAGGCTCCGCGACAGGATCGACGGACGCGGCTGAACGGCAGCGGACGACACGGCCATGGGACGGCTCCTCATAGGGTCTAGTGGCATGGTGGCCTGAGTGGCGGCCACGCGATTTCAGAAACCAGACCGGGCAGCGCGGTCGCGGCTGCCCGGCTGCGCTGCGATCAAACGCGATAGTAGCGGTTGGCGCGTTTCTCCGCCTCTTCCATCGCCTCCTGCGGCGTCGCCTGGCCCGTCACCGCCTTGGCGAACATGTCGACCAGGACATAGTCGGCCATGGTCGCCGCCGAAGCGTAGCCGAGCGGCCCGGCATAACCGTTGGGACGCAGCGTCGCAGAGGCCTTGGCGTAAGCGGCATTGTTCGGGTCGGCCGTCCACACAGGATTGTTCTCGAAGGCTTTGAGTGTCTGGCAGCAATAGCCGGCGGAGGAGGTGATCCACTCTGCCATTTGCTGTTCCTCGAACATGAACTGCAGATAGGCCTTGGCCGCGTTGGGGTAGGGCGTGTAGTCGAAGATCACGGCCGTGGTCACCTGGAACAGCTCGACCGATTTTCCGACAGGACCGATCGGCAGGCTGGTCGTGCGCATGTCCTTGGCGATTTCAGCCAGTTTCGGATCATTGTCCTTGTTGGTCTTGGCCGTGTTATACACGGAAATGCCGTTGGCGATGACGCCCAGTTCGCCGGCCAGGAAGGCGCGGTTGTTGTTCACGTCGAGCCAGCTTTCGGTGCCGGGGATGAAGGTCTTGTAGAGTTCCTGGGCGTATTCGATCGCCTTGAGCGTCTCGGGGCTGTTGATCGTCACCTTTCCGCTCTCGTCGACCATCTGGCCGCCATGGCTCCAAAGCAGCCAGTGAGCATAGTTGTTGCCGTCGCCGACGCCATGGCCGTGCGTGAAGCCGGCCGGATGGCCCTTCGCCTGCAAGGCCTTGCAAAGCTCGAGGAAGCCCGCCGTGTCCTTCGGAAACTCCGAGAAGCCGGCCTCCTTCACCCAGCTTTCCCGATAGACGATGGCATTGCCGATGGTGGCCAGGGGCAGGCCGAGGAATTTTCCCTCCCGCGTCGCATATTGCTTTGGTCCGTCGTGCCAGCCGCCATATTTCGTGCCGAGATACTCACCCAGTTCCGACACGTCGTGCAGCTTGTCGGGGTACTGGTGCGGGTCGTCGAACCAGACCAGCATCAGATCTGGACCGGAGCCGACATTGGCGGCAACCGCCGCCTTGGGGCGAATGTCCTCCCAGCTTTCCTTGTCGACGCGGACCTCGACGCCTGTCGCCTCGGAGAACCGCTTGGTGTTGGCCAGCCATTGGTCTTCATCGCCCTGAACGAACGGCGACCAGCGCAGCATGCGCAGCTTTGCGCCATCTTCGGGCTTGTACGTCAACCCCTCCTGGGCAAAGGCGGAAGAGCCGACGAAGCGGCTTCCCAAGGCTCCCGCCGCCACGCCGGCGGTCGTGCGAATCACGTCACGTCTGGTGAATTTCATGCTCGTTTCCTCCTGTTTATTGTCCTTGCCTTATGGATCTTACTGCCGGGCGCGCATGTCGAAGCGCTGCCCGGTTTCGCCATGAAAGAGATGGATGAGCCCCGGCTCGGCCGTGAGCCGTACGGTCTCGCCCGGCGTGAAGGCATGGCGCTCGCGGAAATTGGCGACGATCTCGTCGCCGCCGGCCGTCCGGCCGATGAGCTGCACTTCCGACCCGGTCGGCTCGACCACCACGACAGTGACTGGAATGCCGTCGTCCTGGGATAGCTGCAGATGCTCGGGTCGTATCCCCAGCACCACCTGCTCGCCGCTGCCGGTCGACGGTACTGCGGCCAGCGGAAGGCAAATCCCGCCGGAGCCGCGAAAAGACGGTGAGCCGCCATCAGTTGCGATTTCGCCCCTCAGCATGTTCATGGCGGGTGAGCCGATAAAGCTGGCGACAAAAAGGTTGTTGGGCCGGTCGTAGAGTTCCAATGGCGGCCCGATCTGCTCGACGATGCCGTCATGCATGACCACGATCTTGTCGGCCATGGTCATGGCCTCGATCTGGTCGTGGGTGACATAGACCGTCGTGGTTTTCAAGCGCTGGTGCAGTTCCTTGATCTCGGCGCGCATCTGCACCCTGAGCTTGGCGTCGAGATTGGACAGCGGCTCGTCGAACAGGAAGACCGCCGGATCGCGCACGATCGCCCGGCCCATGGCGACGCGCTGGCGCTGGCCGCCGGAAAGCTGCCGGGGATAGCGCTCCAGCAATGGCACCAGCCCCAGGATTTCGGCGGCGCGCTTGACGCTGGCAGCGCTTTCGGCTTTCGCAACACCCTTGAGCATCAGCGAGAACGCCATGTTCTCGGCGACGGTCATGTGCGGGTAGAGCGCGTAGTTCTGGAACACCATGGCGACGTCGCGTTCTTTTGGCGCAACGTTGTTGACGACGCGCTCGCCAATCGCGATCTGGCCGCGCGAGATCTTTTCCAGGCCGGCGATCATCCTGAGAAGGGTCGATTTTCCGCAGCCCGACGGCCCGACCAGCGTGACGAACTCGCCATCCTCTATATCGACGCTGACACCGTGGAGAATCTCGACGGTTCCGAATGATTTGTAGACATCGCCAATCGCGACAGACGCCATCGATTTCCTCCCGAATGCTTCCTGCGACGTCTTCGAAGGAAACCGCTTTCCTGACTGGCCGCGGCAGTTCCCAAAGCTCCTCCCTGGTCACGCGCGATGATGAAACGGTAGCGCTACCAGACTGCCCTGTAAAGCCGCTGCGTGGCAAGCGCCCTTCTTCGTCGCGCCTGATCGTGAGCGTTCCCAGCGGGACTGAAATTCGCCATGGCCGGGATCATAGCAAGAGCATGGCTTGTCTAGCCCCAGCTCTTGAAACCGGAGGTGCGAGAGCCATCAGTAACGACACCAGCCTAATCGGAAACTTCGGTTTGCGGGCGGTCGCGGCCGTCGGCGAGCTCGTCGTGCCATTTGCCTTCGGCGTCCTCGTACTGGATGCCGTCGGTGGTGCCGGCGACCTGCTGTTCGGCCGAAGCGATCTCGGCGGCGCGCAGCGCGTCCTCGTGAGTAGGAAACGTCTCCGAAAATGTCTCGCCGACCTTATAGGCCCAGCCCCCGTCATGCTCGACGATCTTGTAGGTCAGCTTGGCCATGAAATCCTCCAGTGGAAAAAGCTCGGGTTGCTCAATGCGGTTTGCGGTCGGGCAGTTTGCCTTCGGGCAATCTCTCTTCGGGAACCAGCACGTCCGATTCCACGGCGGCCTCTACCAATGCCCGGCGCGCATCCGCTGTCGAACGATAACCTTCCAGCACTTTTAGGCAAGTGTCGAGAGCATCGCGATGCCGAGGGCCACGATTGAGCGGCCAGACGGTCATCAGGCACTCCGCAGCTTCCTGGGTGCTGCGGATCTCACGGTATTTGCCGACACGGCCAAGTTCGACCACGACCGGCTTTTCAAAAGGCTTGCTGTCCATCATCGCCGCCAACGCGGAGCCGCTGATTTGGTTGCACGCCCCTCGGCGTGCGCAAATGTCTCGGGGTAACGGTCGTTGCGGCGGCGGCCCTGCAATCGGGCCGGTCAGCCGGCCGCCTTCATCCAGTGCTGCATCGTCGTCACCGAGCGGGCAAGCTGCGGCGCCGGCTGGATTTTTTCGCCGAAGGTGGCCGCGGCGCGCCACGCCCACCGCGGATCGGCGAGGAAGGCGCGGGCCAGGGCCACCATGTCGGCACGGCCCTCGGCGACGATCGCCTCGGCCTGCTTCGGATCGTCGATCAGGCCGACGGCCCTTGTCGGGATTCCGGCGCCGTTGCGAACGGCCTCCGCCAGGTGCACTTGGTAGCCGCGACCTGCCGGCAGCTTCTGCAGGGGCGAATTGCCGCCGCTCGAGCAGCATTGATAGGCGACGCCCGTTGCCTTCAGCGCCTTGGCCACTTCGATTGCGTCGTCGACGTCGAAGCCGCCATCGACCCATTCCTTGACCGACAGACGCGCCCCGAGCATCAGCCCGGGCACTGCCTTTCTCACTGCCTTGGCGATCTCGACGACAAAACGCATGCGGTTTTCCAGCGAGCCGCCCCAGCGGTCGGTGCGCTGGTTGGAAAGCGGCGACAGGAACTGGAAGATCAGATAGCCGTGCGCGGCGTGCAATTCGATGAAATCGAAGCCGGCACGTTCGGCCCGCCTTGCCGCCTCGGCGAAGCGTTCGATGATCTGCAGGATCTCCTCATCCTCCAGCGCCCTCGGCACCTGCCAGCCCGTGTCGTAGGCGATTGCCGAGGCCGACACGATCGGCCAAGGGTCCTGATCGGCGTTCAGCGGCCCGCCGCCTTCCCAAGGTTTCTGGTTGGAGGCCTTGCGGCCGGCATGGGCAAGCTGCGTGCCGAACCTGGTGCCGGGAGCAGCGACGCGCTTGGCCGCATCCAGCGCGCGCCGGGCGGCCGCCTCGTTGTCGTCGGAATAAAGGCCGAGGCAGCCATGCGAGATGCGGCCGCGCCGCTCGACGTCGGTCATCTCGACGGTGACCATGCCGGCGCCGGACATCGCCAGGTTCATCCAGTGGTACAGGTGCCAGTCGCTGGCCGAGCCGTCTTCGGCGGAATACTGGCACATCGGCGCCACCGCAATGCGGTTGGGAAAGGTCAGGCCGTCAAGCGTGATCGGCTGGAAAAGAGAAGGGGTCATCAGGAAACTCCGGGGAGGGGCTGTCGCTATTTAGGCAATGGATTGCGCCCGCGCCATACACGAGGCGGTGAAGCGCCAGCCGGGCACTTCAAACGCTCCGCAGCAGGCGCCGTCGGCCAAGCTGCCGATCTCCCCCCGTGTGGGGGAGATCGGACGGCACGCCGGCCTTCGCCAATCTCAAGGCAGGATTGCGCAAAGGCTGGATCACCGCTACGCCTCGCCGGCAACACGGAGTTCACCATGGAAGACCGCATTCGCATCCGTTCGGAGGAAGTCCTTTCCGATGACTGGGCCGTCCTGAAAAAGACCGTCCTCGACTATCGCCGGCGCGACGGGCAATGGGAGACGCAGACCCGCCAGACTTACGATCGCGGCGACGGCGCGGTGATCCTGCCTTACGACCCCGAGCGCTCGACGGTTCTGCTCGTGCGGCAGTTCCGCTACGCGGCCTACGCCACCGGCCACCGCGAGCCGCTGATCGAGGCCTGCGCCGGCCTGCTCGATGAACACGATCCCGAAACCTGCATCCGCAAGGAGGCGGAAGAGGAACTCGGCTATAGGCTGAAGGACGTCGAACGGCTGTTTTCGCCCTTCATGAGCCCCGGCAGCGTGACCGAACGGCTCTGGTTTTTCGTCGCCCGCTATTCGCCGACCGACCGCATCTCCGACGGCGGCGGCGCGCCGGACGAAGGCGAAGACATCGAGGTCCTGGAAATGCCGCTCGACGAGGCGCTGGCCGGCATCCACGACGGCAGCATCATCGACGCCAAGACCATCATCCTGATCCAGCATCTGAAGCTGAACCCGATCCGGGTGTGATCCAAGCCGGAACCTGCATGCGCCAGCGCGGTGGCGCCGGCGTTGCTGGTGCGGACGACGGGAATCGAACCCGTACGATCAGAGATCGAGGGATTTAAGTCCGATGTGAGGTGGTGCGAGCGACGGGGATCGAACCCGTAAGCCATTGTAGTGGCGGCAGATTTTAAGTCTGCTGAGTTTACCAGTTTCTCCACGCTCGCTGGCACAGTTGGCCCTGTTTGGCACAGCCGTGGCACTGTGTCACGAAGGTTTCTCAGCAGGATTGGCACGGGCAAACTTGGTGCGCTGCTGCGGTGCAGAACCTTTTGATGGCGGAGCGAGGCGCCCCCCTCTGTCCTGCCGGACATCTCCCCCACTTGGGGGGGAGATCGGCAGCTTCGCGGACAGCGTCCTTTTTTGCCAGGTTGGTGTTGGCGAAATCAGTGATGAAGGCCGATCTCCCCCCTCGTGGGGGAGATGTCCGGCAGGACAGAGGGGGGCGCGAAGGATCGCTACGGAGCGCTTTTTCTGAGCCGCTGCGATCTTCGGCTGATGTCACGGAATGGATCCCAGGGTCTGCGCCGCGTCGCTTCGCTCCTTGCTTGCCCTAGGATGACGAAGGCGCGGGAGCTTACGGCTAATCGCAGACGTTGGAGATTGGCGGCTGCGGGCCGGTCGGCAGCGACTTGGTAAGAAAGCCACCTTGGCGGCAGTCCGTGGCGCAAATCAGCGCCGTGCCGAAATGCACGGCCTAGCTGCCGCGACCTGGCCAGTGGCAATCCCCTTCCGGCGCGGGCATTCAAACAAGATCGCCGGAACCATTTCGGAGCGGCTGAGTTTCGGGCTAAAGCTACTGGAACCCCTGACATGGCAGAGTTTGACGCAGGACAAGGGAAGTCTGTTGCCAACGCGGTACGGCAATTGCTGCGTTCCGAAGACTATCGCCGGCATTTACACGGCGTGCTGAATCTTGCCGTCGACCCACGACTGCCCAGCACCTTTGTCCCATTGCTTGAGGCGCTTGATCAGGCCGGGCGGGAACTGTTTTCGCATTCCCGGAGCCCAAACGAGCGATAACCGAGAAAACGCGCCAATCTTCTCCTGCACCCGCTAATCTCTCCTGCACCCCATGACTCAACGCTACGACACTGAGAAGACACCTGAAGGCACATGGGACATCATCGATGTGTTCACGGGGCAGCCGGTTGTCGAGGTTGGCGTCCCGTTGATCGACATGCCGATCGAAGAGGCCGACGATCTGGTCGAGCTTCTCAACTGCCGCGACAGGGAACAACGGGGCTATACTTGAGCGCCCGTTTTCCTGATCGAAACTCCCGAACAAGCTGATTTGCCGCAACCGGACTCGTCTTCCGGTTGAGGCATTTTGTCGTGGATGGCGCCTCGCAGCTCCGCCGAGGGCGCCTCCTGCATCGAGAGGGAAGACCGCGTAGCCGCACACGACCCACAAGTTCCCCGCTGGTCAAAATCCGCGCGGCTTGGCACAGTCGGGAAAACAGGAGTCCTCCTCATGGCGAAGACCGCGCGCGCGACGAAACCAAAACCCTGGGCCGAGGCGGCGACGCATCTGGTCGACGTCGCCATGGGCAGGAGGCCCGCCGATCTCGTCATCCGCAACGGGCGCTGGGTCAACGTGCATTCCGGCGAGATCATCGCCGGCACAGACATTGCCATTGCCGGCGGCCGTTTCGCCTATTGCGGGCCGAATGCCGGCCATGCCATCGGCCAGGGCACCAAGGTGGTCGACGCCGGCGGGCGCTATCTGGTGCCGGGCCTTTGCGACGCGCACATGCATGTCGAGAGCGGCATGGTGACGGTGACGGAGTTTTGCCGCGCCGTCATCCCGCATGGCACCACCTCGATGTTCATCGACCCGCACGAGATCGCCAATGTGCTCGGCCTGCCGGGTGTGCGGCTGATGCATGACGAGGCCGTCGCCATGCCGATCAACGTGCTTGTGCAGATGCCGTCCTGCGTGCCTTCCGCACCTGGGCTGGAGCATGCCGGCGCCGAGCTGACGGTCGCCGATGTCACCGAGGCGATGGGCTGGGAAAACATCATCGGACTTGGCGAGGTGATGAACTTTCCCGGTGTCGCTGCCAACGATCCGGTGATGGCCGGCGAGATCGCCGCGACGGTGAGGGCGGGCAAGACCGTCGGCGGCCATTATGCCTCGCGCGATCTTGGCCTGCCGTTCCACGGCTATGTCGCCGGCGGCCCCGAGGACGATCACGAAGGCACGCGCGCCGAGGACGCCATCGCTCGCGTCCGTCAGGGCATGAAGGCAATGCTAAGGCTGGGCTCGGCATGGTACGACGTCGCCTCGCAGATCAAGGCGGTGACGGAGAGCGGGCTCGATCCGCGCAACTTCATCCTGTGCACCGACGACAGCCATTCCGGGACGCTCGTCCATGAAGGCCATATGGACCGGGTGGTCCGCCACGCCATCAGCCAGGGGGTGAAGCCGGTGACCGCGATCCAGATGGCGACGCTCAACACCGCCCAGCATTTCAGGCTGGAGCGCGAGCTGGGGTCGATCGCGCCGGGGCGGCTCGCCGATCTGCTGATCGTCTCCGATCTGGCCGCAATGACCATCGACGAAGTCTATGGCCGCGGCGTCAGGCTGGCCAAGGGCGGCAAGCTCGACATCGACATTCCGGCATATGACTATCCGAAGACGGCAAAGAACACCGTCAAGCTCGGCAAGAAGCTCAAACCGGGGGATTTCGACATCGTGGCGCCTGTCGGCGCCAACGAAATTCGGGTGCGGGTCATCGGCGTGATCGAGAACCAGGCGCCGACGCGGGCGCTCGAGGCCGATCTTCCGGTGGAGGACGGGCTGGTCGCCATGGACCGTCGCAACGACGTCTGCCAGATCGCGCTGGTCGAGCGCCACCGCGGCACGGGAGGCGTCACCAACGCCTTTGTCTCCGGCTTCGGCTATATGAGCGACTGCGCCATGGCCTCCAGCGTGGCGCATGATGCGCACCACATCATCGTCGTCGGCACCAGCAAGCAGGACATGGCATTGGCGGTCAACCGGCTGGGCGAGGTCGGCGGTGGCGTCGTGCTGTTCTCCAGGGGCAAGGAACTGGCGCTGGTCGAAATGCCGATCGCCGGCCTGATGTCGGACGAGCGCGCCGAAATCGTCGCCGCCAAGGCCGACAAGCTGACCGAGGCAATGCGCAAGATGGGCTGTTCGCTGAACAACGCCTACATGCAGCACTCGCTGCTGGCGCTGGTCGTCATCCCGGAACTGAGGATTTCCGATGTCGGCTTGATCAATGTGACGACGTTCCAGAAGGTCGACCTGTTCGTCTGACAATGACCCAGGGCGTGTCCACGTCTCTCATCCGCCGGTGGCGATGGTCAGCACCTTGAACGGCGTGGTGATGACGATCTCGGCGACGGAGCCGACCGCCTTGCCGATGCCCTGGCCGAGATTGTCGATCGGCCGCGCCGGATCGACCTCGTCTGATGCCAGGCCGGCCGGGGCGCGCAGCCGGTCGCCGAGCAGTTGCACCAGGAACGGGTTGTCGGCGAATTTGGCGTGGTTCAGGCGGTCGCCGCCTTTGGTCTTGCTCAGGTCGACCACCGACACGCCATAGCTGGCGAGGTCGGCCGCGTCGCCATAGTCGCCGACGCGCGGCTTGTCGCCGGAGATCAGCGAGGACAGCCTCAGGGCGCGATCGTCGCCCGAAAGCAGGATGGCGAAAGGCTTGTCGGGCTTGCCGTAACGGATCATCTGCTTCTTGAATACATCGACATCGATGTCGGGCGAGGCCAGGATGACATAGCCGAGCTTGTCGCCGAGATCACGGTCGCCGGTGATGGCAAGCTGGCGCAGCGCCTCCATCGTCACCCAGGTGCCCATCGAATGGGCGATGATGTCGATGCTCTTGGCCTTGGTCTTGGCCAGCATACGCAACGTCTCTTCGAGATCGTCGCGCGCTGCGTTGGCGCTCTCCTTGTCGTAGATATAGCCCGTGGTCTTGCCGCTCGACGCCCATGAGAACAGCACCGGCGTGCCGGAGTATTTGGTGTCGTGCGCGATCTGCGTCAGCCGGTAGATGCCGTCGTCGAAACCGTTGTTGAAGCCGTGCACGAAAACCAGAGCGCGGTCGCCGCGCATGGCGATGTCGGCGCCGACCGCCTTGGCGAATTGCGGGGCGCCTTCGTAGAATTCGACCTCGGTTGCCGTGAAGTCCTTCGCCGGGTTGCTGTTGGCGGAACCCCTGACCCGCTCGATGGCGCCGACCTGATGGGTTTTCGGGACGGTGACTTCGACACTGGCAAAACTGGTGGTCGGTGAACGGTCACCGTCGAACACCTGCCGCGGGTCCTTCGTCGCCTTTTTTCGGGTGGTGGCGACGAAGATCTCATGCGTGGCGGCGATGTCGGAGGCAGGCACCGTCACGGTCGTCGTGTTGAGAAGGTCGTGGGTCTTGCGGCCGGCGCAGCCGGTTACCGCGAGCGCAAACGCTACGACGAGAAAAGTCTTCGAACGCACCTCACTGCCCGAGCAGACTGATGCGGTCGGTCACCTCGCGGTCGCTGGCAAATCCGTCATCCTCGCGCAGCCGCTGGCCGATCATCTTCACCAGCTCGGGGTTGTCGGCAAATTTGGTGTGGTTGAAGCGATCCGATCCCTTGACGCTGGAGAGATCGACGACGCTCACGCCATAGTCGGCGAGGTCGGCCGCGTCCTTGTAATCGCCGACGCGCGGCCGCGAGCCGGCGATCAGGCCGGAGAGCCGCAGCGCCCGGTCGTCGTCGGACAGTAGAAGGATGAATGGCTTGTTCGGCTTGCCGTAGCGGCGCATCTGGCTCTTGAACACGTCGACATCGATGTCGGGCGAGGCCAGCACGACGTCGCCGAGCTTGCCGCTGAGATCGCGGTCGCCATTGATGGCGAGCTGGCGCAGCGCTTCCATGGTAACCCAGGTCCCCAGCGAGTGGGCGACGATGTCGATGCGCCGCGCGCCGGTCTGCGAGAGCATTCTCAGCGTGACTTCCAGTTGGTCGCGGGCAGCACTGGCGCTTTCTCTGTCGTAGACATAGTCCCGGGTCTTGGCGCCCGATGCCCAGGAAAACAGCACCGGCGTGCCCGGGTAGCCGGAATCATGGGCGATCTGGGTGACGCGGTAGACGGCGGCGTCGAAGCCGGTGTTGTAGCCATGGACGAAAAGCATGACGCGGCCGCCGCGCGCGGCAATGTCGGCACTGAGCGCGTTGGAGAATTTCGGCGCGGTGTCGTAGCCGACGACGTCGGAGGCCATGAAATATTTGGCAGGGTCGTTCGACTTGCCGCGTGAGCGCCGCTCGATCTGACCGGCTTCGTGGGTCCCCGGCACGGTGACGTTGACGCGGGCATAGTTCAGCGTGGCCGAGCGCTCGCGGTCGAAAACCTTGCTGGGATCGTCGGAGCGCTTGCGCGTCGTGGCGATGAAGATGCTGTGGTTGCCGGCGATATCGGTCACCGGCGCCGACACCATGGCGCTGCCGAGCAGTTCCTCGGTCTGCCGGCCGCCACAGCCGGCAACGAGCAAGGCAAGGACAAGGATACAAATCTTCTTCAACTCTAGAATTCCACTCCGGCCGAAAGGCTTGATCCAACCTCCGCGACCCCTCCCGGACAGCCGAAGTGCGGCAGAAGTAAGTCGTTTCCTGCCGAAATGCCCTCAGCGGCTTGCGACAGTCATCGCACTGTTGCGCGAAAGCCAAAATGGCGGCAGGCGCCACTATTCAGGGTTGCGCTGCCCCTCATTGCCCTGCCGGGCATTTCTCCCCGTATAGTGACGGGGAGAAAGACGCCTTCGCAAAGGATTTCGCCAATTTCTAGCGTTGCAGGAAGGGTGCGCAGGTTGCGGCCAGCCCCTTCTCCCCGTCCCTATACGGGGAGAAGATGCCGGCAGGCAGATGATGGGCAGTGCCGACATCGACGATTGGCCTTTCCAGCATGAGTTTATCCTAAGCGATTGCCCTGATCAAACACGTACGGCGTGTGCTAGCTTCGCGAACACCACAGACGATCCGGGGTAATTTTTTCGATGACCAGTTTCTCTTCCCGCGTCGCAGTCGCCGCTGCCGCGATCCGCCAGATCTTCCCGGAAACACCGCTGCAGGAAAACGATTATCTGTCGAAGAAGACCGGGGCGCGCGTGCTGCTGAAGCGCGAGGACCTGTCACCGGTGCGCTCCTACAAGATCAGGGGCGCCTTCAATTTCTTCCGCAAGGCGCTCGCCGCCGGCAACGATGCCGAGCTGTTCGTCTGCGCTTCGGCCGGCAACCATGCCCAGGGCTTTGCCTTCGTCTGCCGTCATTTCGGCAAGCGAGGCGTGGTGTTCATGCCGGTGACGACGCCGCAGCAGAAGATCGACAAGACGCGGCTGTTCGGTGGCGAATTCGTCGAGATCAGGCTGGTCGGCGACTTTTTCGACGACTGCTACCGCGCCGCCTCCGAATTCACGGAAAGCGCCGGCGCACACATGGTGCCGCCGTTCGACCACAAGGACATCATCGAGGGGCAGGCGACGGTCGCCTACGAGATATCAGGCCAGATGCCGGGCGCCCGCATGCCAGACATCATCATGCTGCCGGTTGGCGGCGGCGGACTGGCGGCGGGTGTGACGCATTATTTCGCCGACCAGCGCCGCGACACGCGCTTCGTCTTCTGCGAGCCGGCTGGCGCGCCAAGCCTGAGCGAGAGCCTTGCCACCGGCAAGCGTATCAAGCTCGCCAGGGTCGACAATTTCGTCGATGGCGCCGCGGTGGCCGAGATCGGCCGCGAGCCGTTGCGGCATCTCAGGGCGTTTGCCACCGAGGCGGTGCGGCTGATCCCGGAAAACCGGCTCTGCGCGACGATGATCGAGATGCTGAACGTCGAAGGCGTGGTGCTGGAGCCGGCCGGCGCACTGGCGATCGACGCGTTGAAGGATTTTTCGAAGAAGGAAATCAGGGGCAAAACCATCGTCGCGGTGGTTTCGGGCGGCAATTTCGATTTTGAGCGGCTGCCGGACGTGAAGGAAAGGGCGCTGCGCTTCGAGGGGCTAAAAAAGTATTTCATCATCCGCTTTCCGCAGCGGCCGGGCGCGCTGCGCGACTTCCTCGAATTGCTCGGTCCCGACGACGACATTGCCCGCTTCGAATATCTGAAGAAATCGGCGCGCAATTTCGGCTCGGTGCTGATCGGCATCGAAACCAAGGACCGCCGCAATTTCGAGCTGCTCAACGCCAATTTCGAGGCCGAGGGCGTCCAGTATCAGGACATCACCGACAACGAGACGCTGGCCGGGTTCATCATATGAGCGCCCGGGCGAAGATTTTCGTTGCGTTGTTTTCCGGCATCAATGTCGGCGGCAACCGCATCGTCAAGATGGCGGAGTTGCGGTCGTTCTTCGAGGAACTCGGCTTTGGCGACGTCGCCAGCTATGTGCAGAGCGGCAACGTCGTGTTCCGTTCGGCAAAGGGCGATGTGGCCACGCTGACCAAACAGCTGGAAGCGAAATTCGAGAAAAAATGGGGATTTCACTCGCGCGTCATGGTGCGCGATCTCGGCTGGTTCGAGCGGCTGGTGGCGGAAAATCCCTATCCGGAAATCGCCGGCGAGCCGACGAAGCTTCACGCCTATGTGTTGGAGCGCCCGCCGACCGCCGACGAGGTCGCGCGGCTGGCCGAAAAATGCACCGGTCCCGAACGGTTCGAGATCAGGGGCGACGTGCTTTACCTGCACGCACCGGAAGGCCTCGGCAAATCGGTATTTGCCGACCTCATCCCTCGCACGCTGAAAGTGCCCGCCACCGCGCGCAACTGGCGCACGGTGCTGATGCTGCTGGCGATGGCCGGCCGCAATGGCGGAGCGTAGTCGCCTACGCTGCCGAAGCCTTTCTCCAATCGAAGGTCAGCTCTTCGCGGAAAGCGAAGCGTTTGATGTGGTCGGCGACGACCGTCTCCAGGCGCTCCAGCGAGCCGGCTTCGTCAGCGGTCACCGCGATATGCAGCGCTGCCGGGTCGGCATCGAGAACCGTGCGGCCCAGTGAGAGATCGATCGTGCCGTGGTTCGGATCGAACTCGACGGGAAACTTGTGCGCCCAGTGCTTGCAGAGCTGCTGCAGATAGCGGCTCGCATGTTCAGTGACGACATCGGCATGGCTGGTCGGCATGAATGAATTCTTCCCCAATGCGGCCCGTTACCAGCTTCCGGTATTGGGCATCGACGCCCAGGGCTCGGCCTTGGCCTTGGCCGGGCCTTTCTGCAAAAGCTCGATCGAGATGCCGTCCGGCGATTTGACGAAGGCCATGTTGCCGTCGCGCGGCGGCCGGTTGATGGTGACGCCCTTGTCCATCAGATGCTGGCAGGTGGCGTAGATGTCGTCGACCTCGTAGGCGAGGTGGCCGAAATTGCGGCCGCCCTTGTAGTCTTCCGGATCCCAATTGTAGGTGAGCTCGATCAGCGGCGCCTTGTCGGTGATGCCGCTTTGCTCGTCTTCGTCCGCTGCAAGGAAGATCAGCGTGTAGCGCCCCTGTTCGTTTTCGTGGCGGCGCACTTCCTTGAGGCCAAGCTTGTTGCAGTAGAAATCGAGCGAGGCATCGATGTCGGCGACACGGACCATGGTGTGGAGGTAGCGCATGTGGTTTTCCTCGAAATGTTGCTTTGCGGCGGAACATAGGGGCCACCCGGCCAAAGGGCAATTCCCGATAGCCGCTCCTGCCGGCAAACAACAAATCCGGTATTCCCGCAATGAACCGTGAAAAAACGCAGCTCAGGTCTTGCACACACCGGAAACGGAAGTGTTAATCTAACGTCAAGAATCAGTTGCGGTATTCTTGGAAAAAGGGGGCGTTGTTATGGGGGAAAAAGCCTCTTTCATGGGGCGGGACGGAACCGGTCACGACGCCTTGCAAAGAGACGAGAGCGGCGACACGGCCGGTCTTGTCGAGATTGCTGGCGCTATCAAATGGTTTGACGTGGCCAAGGGTTACGGTTTCATTCTTCCCGATGACGGCTCTTCCGGCGATATTCTCCTCCATGTGACATGTCTTCGAAAAGACGGTTTCCAGACCGCCTTGGAAGGTGCGCGCGTCGTCTGCCTTGTCAAGCAAGGTGAGCGCGGATTGCAGGCGTTCCGCGTACTCTCCATGGATCTCACCACCGCGACCCATCCGGCGGAGATGCAGGAGCAGCGCACCCACGTCTCGGTGACGCCGGAAAGCGGCCTCGAACGGGCGCTGGTGAAATGGTTCAACCGCACCAAGGGGTTTGGTTTCCTGACCCGGGGCGAGGGCACCGAGGACATTTTCGTCCACATGGAGACGCTGCGCCGTTACGGTATTACCGAACTCAGGCCGGGGCAGGTCGTGCTGGTCCGCTTCGGGCGCGGCGACAAAGGCCTTATGGCTGCCGAAATTCACCCGGATATGGGGACCTTGCCCGTCTCGCATTAGGGTGCGTTGATATTCAGGCCTTACTCAGATCTTTTCGAACGTTTGCGCTGCCCCTCACCTGCCTGCCGGCATCCTCTCCCCGTATAGTGACGGGGAGAGGGGCGCTGTCATCAATGATTTCGCCAATTTCCGGCCGTTGTAGAAATGTATGCCACCGTTGCGGCCGGCCCCTTCTCCCCGTCACTATACGGGGAGAAGTGCCTGGCAGGGCGATGAGGGGCAGCGCTGAGATCAACAATTGGTGGGTCGCAAGCGCAGGGAACTATATACAGGCTGGAACCACCTGAATTTCAACATACCTAGGACGATGGCCGAGGAGTCTGAATGACTTACAGGAACTGGCTGACAACGGGCGTAGTCTGCGCCGCGATCGCCTTTGTCGTCGCCGCAGGCGCTTTCTTCCATTCGCAGCGACCGGCTTCGGCAGACAGCCGGGCGATGATCCTTGCCGTCGACCCGCAGCCGCTGGTCGCGGTGACGAAAGGCGGCGAACGCTCTTTTTCGATCGAAATCGCCGACACCTCGGCCGAGCGCGAGGCCGGGCTGATGTTTCGCGAGGAGATGGCCGACGATCATGGCATGCTGTTCGTGTTCGAGGAGGCTCGGGATGTCAGCTTCTGGATGAAGAACACGCCGATGCCGCTCGACCTGATCTTTGTCGATCAGGACGGCAGGATCCGGGCGATCAAGCAAGGCGAGCCGCAATCCGAGGCGATGATCTCGCCCGGCGAGCCGGTTCGCTTCGTGCTCGAGCTCAAGGCGGGCACGGCCGCCAGGAGCGGCATCGAGGACGGCGACCTGTTGCGTCACCCGGCAATCGGCACTGCGCACAACTGAACGCGCAGGATCCATCGCAGATGCAGTTTTTCTCCCATGACGGTTTTGACCTTGCCTTCCTCGACCGCCAGCCGGCATCGGGGCAGGGCGATCCGGTGCTCATGATCCACGGCTTTGCCTCGACCCATTACGTCAACTGGGTGTCGCCCGGCTGGTTCAAGGCGCTGAACGATGCCGGCTACCGCGCCATCGCCTTCGACAATCGCGGCCACGGCGCCTCGTCGAAGAGCTATCAGGAGGCCGACTATACGCCGGCAAGAATGGCCTCCGACGGGGCAGCGTTGCTGAACCATCTCGGCATCGAACGCGCCCATGTCATGGGCTACTCGATGGGCGCGCGGATTTCCGCCTTCCTGGCGCTTTCCGATCCGGACAAGGTGGCGACGCTGGTCTTTGGCGGTCTCGGCGTCGGCATGGTCGACGGCGTCGGCGACTGGGATCCGATCGCCGCCGCCCTTCTGGCCGACGATCCAGATAGCACCAGCCATCCACGCGGCCGCTCGTTTCGCGCCTTCGCCGACCAGACCCGCAGCGACCGCCGGGCGCTGGCCGCCTGCATTGCCACCTCGCGGGAATTGCTGGCCGAGGCCGACATTGCGCGCATTGCCCAGCCGACGTTGATTGCCGTCGGCACCAAGGACGATATCGGCGGTGCGCCCGACGAACTGGCCGCCTTGATGCCGAACGCCAGGGCTTTCCATATCGAGGGCCGCGACCACATGCTGGCCGTCGGCGACAAGTCCTTCAAGCAGCGGGTGCTGGAGTTTTATGCCGATAATCCGCTGTGAGTACATCGGTGGTTGAGTTGGGGTGACCCAAGGCCTGAAGGATGCAGCGGCTCAGGATAAAGCCGATCCGTAGCGATCCTTCGCGCCGGCATCAAAGGTGCAGCAGCAGCGCTCACGCCCCGAGCGCTTCGAGCGAACGCGCCATGTTTTGCCGAGCCTGAGCCTCGAACCGCTGCCTGAACTCCTCGGTGTGGAAGATGTGCGGGCGGGCGAGGAAGCCCTTCAGGACAGCACTGCGGCCGGCACGCCACATCGGCTCTTCCACCCAGCCATATTCGCGGCGAACCGCCTGTTCATAGGCGTCGAACGCATCAGGCGGCGCCCCCAGGATCGCAAGGTCCATGTCGAGGAACAGCGCTGCGTCGCGGGCGGCATTTTCGTCGGCAAACTGCGGCAACTCATGCGTGGCGGTGGCTGATATCATCGCGGTGATGCGGCCAAGGCGCTGCGCATCGGTGCGGCCGGCGAGCTTTTTCTCGGCAAGGGCGGCACTCCTCGCCTCGTTGTCCTTGGCCCGGCTGTCATAGATGGCGTCGTGGAACCAGATCGCCGCCTCGACCGCCTCGGGGTCGTGCAACGATGCCCGATAGTGGCGAGCCAGCGCCACCATCGCCGAGATATGGGCAAGGCTGTGATAGTGGCGGCCTTCGGCCTGGTAGAGCGCGGAAAGCTCGCGCTTCAGCGGCTCGTCGATCAAGGCTTGGTTTTCCATGGCCGCTTGAATTTCCGTGAACCAAATCCATTTGACAATGCACTAAGGAAAATTGAGTTCAACCGTGCTATGATCTGGCTTATAGAGCATGTCGCGCAAAACTGCGCAGCGGTTTTGGTGCCAAGCCGGAGACATTAGGCCGGAGACCATTGATGAACAGCGTTACGATTGCCCGCCCGACCATGGTGAAGCCGATCGACCCGATCTGGCGCTCGATCCGCGACGAAGCGATGGAGGCGGTCAACCGCGATCCGCTGCTGGCGGCGTTCCTCTATTCGACCATCCTCAACCAGGAAAGCCTGGAGGAGGCGGTCATCCATCGGCTGGCCGAGCGGCTCGCCCATCAGGATATCGGTTCCGATCTCATCCGCCAGACATTCAAGGCGATGGCGGCCGACGACAAGGATTGGGCATCGACGGTGCGTGTCGACATCCAGGCCTATTACGACCGCGATCCGGCCTGCGACCGCTTCATCATGCCGGTGCTCTATTTCAAGGGTTTTCATGCCATCCAGACGCACCGGCTGGCGCATTGGCTGTGGAACCAGGGCCGCCAGGATTTCGCGCTCTACCTGCAGAGCCGGTCGTCCTCGGTGTTCCAGACCGACATCAACCCGGCCGCCCGCATCGGCAAGGGCATCTTCCTCGACCACGCCACCGGCCTCGTCGTCGGCCAGACGGCGGTGATCGAGGACGACGTGTCGATCCTGCACGGCGTGACGCTGGGCGGTACGGGCAAAGCCGGCGGCGACCGCCATCCAAAAATCCGCTACGGCGTGCTGATTGGCGCCGGTGCAAAAATCCTCGGCAACATCGAAGTCGGCCATTGCTCCAAGATCGCGGCAGGCTCGGTGGTGCTGTCGCCGGTGCCGCACAACAAGACGGTTGCCGGCGTGCCGGCCCGCGTCGTCGGCGAGACCGGCTGCGACCGGCCCTCGCGGCAGATGGACCAGCTTTTGCCGTCGCAGTCGATGGACCACGTCGTCAGCTTCGATATTTGAGCGCTCGGGCAGGGGCCCTTTGCAAAGGCGTCTTTCTCCCTCACTATACGGGGAGAAATGCCCGGCAGGGCAATGAGGGGCAGCGCAAACCTCAAGCGATTGCCCTGTCTCTCTCGCCGGCTTGCCTTTACATCGCCATTGTCGACGTGCCAGAAGCGCGCTCAAACGAGCAAGACCGACGATCGGAGAAGACTTTTGAAGCCGGACGAAATCAGAAAGCTGGACGCCTATTTCAAGCGCGTCTTCCAGAACCCTAAGCTTGAAGTGAAGGCGCGGCCGCGCAAGGATGATTCGGCCGAGGTCTACGTCGGCGACGAATTCCTCGGCATCGTCTTCAAGGACGAGGACGACGGCGACTATAATTTCTCGATGGCGATCCTCGACATCGACCTCGCCTGAGCCGGGAGGCGATCGGTGCCGGCCGACCTTGAGCCAGCTTGCTCGCCGCACCCTCTTCTTCAACGTTGGCGATTGGCGAAAGAAGAACGAATAGCCAATCTCCCCCTTTGAGGGGGAGATGCCCGGTAGGGCAGAGGGGGTGCTGTCCCGCCGACGTCGCGCAAATTTCTGCGCTGCTGCGCGATCAAAAGTCACTGAGCAGATTCTCGCACGGTTCGC
Source organism: Mesorhizobium sp. WSM4817 (assembly GCF_055811135.1). Taxonomy (NCBI): domain Bacteria; kingdom Pseudomonadati; phylum Pseudomonadota; class Alphaproteobacteria; order Hyphomicrobiales; family Phyllobacteriaceae; genus Mesorhizobium; species Mesorhizobium sp. WSM4817. The sequence continues at coordinate 116,354 of NZ_JBVVQQ010000014.1, forward strand.
TTCATCATCATCCTAATGCCCGGCCTTCAGCATTCGCGCAGCCTTGGCGGCGATGGCTGCGTCGAGCGCCTGCCAGTCGCCCAGAAATTCCATGGGAAAGCGGTAGGTGAGGCTGAGATTGTCGCCGACCAGAATGTCGAGTTCGCAGGGCGCCAGCGATTGCGCAGCACTCGGGCCGCTCAGGCAGCGGGCCACGAACGGGTCCTTGCCGCGGCGATTGCCGACCGCCAGCACCTCGTTGAAATAGCCCGATTTTTCATTGAAGCCGTAAAGCGTCGTGCCGCCCGGACCGGGCGTGCCGGGCTCGACGATCAGGGCGCTGTAGATCGGCGCGAAGCGGCCGCTCATGTCACGCGACATGACCTGTCGTTCGAACGACAGAAAAATGATGCTCCTGCTGGGTCCAGTGTGGTTGAAATCGTCGCGGGCCGCCTCGCTATAGCCGTCCATTTCGGGATAACGCAGATAGAGGTCGAGGCGCGAGGCGATGCCGTCGCGCCGCGCCTGGTCGAAGCGGATGACATTGGCCGGCACGGCGATGACGTTGTTGCCGATCACCACCTCGTGGACTGTCGTGTCGTCGGTATATCCGGCCATGGCGATCGAGCGGCCCAACCATTTGCCGCCAAGGCTGATCGTCATCGAAAGCACTGCCAGCGCAGCGAACACGTAGAACACCCGCTTCATCAGCTTGGAATCGACGACGGTGAGTTGCGGACCGTTGGCGGTGGCTGCCTGCTTCATCGCGATCCCCGATTATCGCGTGGCACGGCTCTTGCGGCACGCCTGTCGAAACACGACTGTGCGATTTCATGGTAAATGGAAGGTGAAGATGGGTCCGGTTGGACACACACTCGTTGCTTTTAGTGTTGCCTGACGGCGCTGATCTCTTGCGGTTGCACGGCGACGATCTTTGGCGTTGGGCGTCGTGCTGATCGACATTGCATCCCAGGCAGGCACTCACCTAGGGTCGACCGATCTTTCAGCCTGAGACGATTCGGAGGAGAAAAATGCCGCTCTATGCGATCGATGGAAAAGCCCCTGGTTTCGAGCACGCCGACAGCAATTGGATCGCGCCCGACGCTACCCTGATCGGCGACATACAGATCGGCCGCAACGCGGGCTTCTGGTTCGGCGTCGTCATCCGCGGCGACGACGAGCCGATCATCATCGGCGCCGATACCAATGTGCAGGAACACACGGTCATGCATACAGATGTCGGTTTTCCCCTGACCATCGGGCAAGGCTGCACGATTGGCCATCGCGCCTTGCTGCATGGCTGCACGATCGGCGACAACAGCCTGATCGGCATGGGCGCCATCGTGCTGAACGGCGCGAAGATCGGCAGGAATTCGCTGGTCGGCGCCGGCGCCCTCGTCACCGAAGGCAAGGAATTCCCCGATAATTCGCTGATCATCGGCTCGCCCGCCCGCTTAGTGCGAACACTGGATGATGCCGCGGTGGCAAGCCTGCGCGCTTCGGCCGCCCACTACGTCGCCAACGGCAAACGCTTCAAGGCGGGGCTGACGAAGACCTGAGGCCAGCCTTGGTCAAATCTTCGGCTATATGGTTCACCGGCATCGTCGCCCAACTCACCGTCCATTGGAGCCGCGCCTGGTCATTGCATCGCGCAGCAACGAAGCGCCGGCTTCAAAGCCGGCATTGTCGGCGTCCTCGAGGGCTGTCGTATAGTCGTCGATGCGGGTTTCGAGCGATGGGTCGGCGCCCGCCGCCAACAGCAGGCGGATGGCATCGACGCTACGGATGGCGACCGCATAGTGAAGCGGCGTCCAGTCGTTTACGCCCCGCATGTTCAGGTCTGCGCCCCCATCGATCAGGGTTCGGACTATTTCCAGTCTGTCAGCCCGGTCGGCGAAGAGTGCCGCAATGATTGCCGGAAAACCGCCGTGGTGGTGATAGTTCGGGTCCGAGCCCGCATCCAGTAAGATCGAGATGAAAGCGGCGGGGCTCCAATAGATCGCATACTCCAGTGGATGCCCAAGGCCGAGTTCAAAGGGCATCTGCTCGTCGAACCAGCCGGGTGAGCCGCCGAGAGCCACACCGAGGGCCTCGAAGTCGCCCGCCTTGAACGCGTCGTCGATGGCCTTGAACAGGCGGTGGCGCTCGCATCGATCTTCCGGGATTTCCAACATCGCAGCAATCCGGAGGTTGAATTGGCCGCCATATTGCTCCCATCCGCCGCTGCCTGAAAGCCCCATGGGCGGGTTGCGATTGGAGAGCAGGTCGATAGCTTTGCGCAGCCGTACGCCGAACTTATCGCATCGACATCAAGTTCGTGATCAGACCTGCCTTGATGTCGAGTGCGGGTCGATGGGCCTCCGGATGACCGATGTCGTTCAGCTGATCGGCCGTCAAGTCGGCTAGTGCCCTGCGTCTTGCGACGGTCCGTCGCCACCCCCTGAAATCGGCGATCATCATTGTTACGCTTTTCAGGCTGGGTCCAAACAGATGTCTTTTCGACGTGCGGGCGGCGCGAGTTTGCGTGTCAGCCATTTTTAGTCTCCCATTTCGAGATTTGCGGATGAGAGCGTGCCACGCGGGTGTTTTCGGGCTGTTCGGCTGTGCGTAAAAAAAACCGAAAAGCCCGACGAGCTGCCGTTAAATCGGTGTTAAAACTATCCTCCGAAATGTATTCCGCCGCGGCGGTCAAAGTCTGGAGACCATCTGTGCGCATCAGGTTGCTGGGCGGCCTCGAGGTTACTTCGCCGGAGCGCCGGCCCGTCCGTTTCGCCACGCGCAAGACTTCGCTTCTTTTTGCTGCCCTGGTGCTGGCGGGCCACCGCGGCCATCGTCGCGAGCAGCTTTCCGAGGCCTTTTGGCCGGGACGAAGCAATGGCCAGGCCCGCAATAGTTTGCGGCAAGCGCTGGTCGACATCCGGCGCTCGTTCCCGACCAGCAAGGATGCCACCCTCTACATCGATGGGGATCAGGAAGCCATCGCGCTGATTGCCGGTCCGGATGACGCGGACATTTCGATCTTCGACCGGAAACTGGAGCAGGGCGGGGCGGCCGATCTCGCCGTCGCCGCCGACCTCTACCGCGGTGGGGTGCTTGCGGGGGAAGCCATTCCTGAGGAACTGGATGAGTGGTTTGGACCCTATCTGGACAGGTATCAGCGCAAGGCCCTGCAGTTGGTCGATCGGCTGAGCCTCGCGCTGCCGATACCCGGCTCAGCGGAAGAGACGGCCTGCGAAGGGCTCGCCGAGAGATTGCTCGCCTCAGATCCTACCGCGGAGGCCGCCCATCGGGCGCTGATCCGGATCCACGCGCATCGCGGCCACGAAAACGCCGCCTTGCGCCAGTTCGAACTTTGTCGGACTGCCCTGAAAAAGCAGCTGGATGCTGAGCCGGAGGCGCAGACAAGCTCGCTGGCGGCTTCTCTGCAGTCCCGCGAACGACCTGGGGATCAGCAGCCGGGGCCAAGCTCTGGCGTCGCGGCGCCGGCACAGGTGCTGGCAGTCCTAACGAGACACGGCGACCAGCCGTCAATTGCGGTGCTGCCGTTTCAGAATCTAAGCGGTGATATCGAGCAGGAATATTTCGCCGACGGAATGGTGGAGGACATCGTCACCGCCCTGGCTCACTTTCGTGCCCTGTTCGTAGTCGCACGGAATTCGAGTTTTACCTACAAGGGACGGTCGATAGACATAAAGCAGGTCGGGCGTGAACTGGGCGTGCGCTATGTGGTCGAGGGAAGTGTGCGGAAAGCGGGTGAGCGCCTGCGCATCACCGGACAACTCCTCGACGCTTCGAGCGGCCTCCACCTGTGGGCTGACCGTTTTGAAGGTACTCTAGCCGAGGTTTTCGATTTTCAGGACCAGATCGCCTCGAGCATCGTCGGCGCGATCACCCCAAAGGTCGAGGAGGCCGAAATTGAGCGCGCCAAGCGCAAGCCGACTGAGGACCTCGACGCCTACGACTATTATCTGCGCGGGTTGGCGTCCCACGACCGAGCGGTCAACACCAAGGAAACCATGGATGACGCTCTGCGGTTCTTCATGAAGGCGATCGGCTGTGACCCGGTGTTCGCTGCCGCCTATGCCCGGGCGGCGCGCTGCTATGCGGCGCGAAAGAGCAACCGCTGGATGATCGATCGCCTAGAAGAGACTGCCGAGGCGACCCGACTGGCAAAGAGAGCGATCGAACTTGGATGGGACGATGCAATTGCCCTTTCGTACGGCGGATACGTGCTCGGCTATGTAGGCGGCGATGTGGAGGAAAGCGCGGCGTGCGTCGAACGCGCGCTTGGCCTGAACCCGAACTTGGCTGCGGCGTGGGGTTACAGCGCCTGGGTTCAAGCGTGCTTAGGTGAGCCGGAGAAAGCCGTCGAGCGCGCCGCGCAGGCAATGCGCCTCAGTCCGTTCGATCCTCGCTTTTTTGTTTGGGAATTTTGCACTGCACTCGCTCACTTTTGTGCCGGGCGCTACAACGATGCTGCTGAGTGGGCGAAAAGGTCTTTGCGCTCGCAACCAAACTACGCGAGTGCGACGCGTGTGGCGACGGCAAGTTACGTCTTGGCCGGTCGGCTTTCGGAGGCCGAGAAGATGATGGCCCGCCTGCGCGAACTCGACCCTACGTTGCGGCTTTCGAATCTCGCTGAGGTGCTGCCGCCGTTTTGTCGACCGGACGATCGCAGCAGATATATCGAAGGACTTCGCAAGGCGGGCCTGCCCGATTAACGCGGTGTCAGCGTGAAGCGAGGCAAACGGCTTCGGCACCAGATGGCCGACGTACTGCCGATGGATGCTAACTATAAGGTGACGGTTGACCGTGGAGGCCTGTGACCTAGCTTAAAGCTTAGCCGGACCGTCCAGAGCCGGAAATGGTGGGATGGTGCGCTACCGTGGGAGAACTCTGGGGACGTTGAGATGCAGAGGTGCAAGTCGGCTTTTCAGAGCCTGTGCGCCCTTGGCGGCCGACAATCGGCGGCCACGGCCTGTCAAGTTTCGTTTCAAACAAAAGTCATCTGCGCCGGCACGCCTATCAACGCGCGACCGCCGCTCCGCCATGCAACAACAATTCGAGCACTGGAGGGACCTCGAAGCAAGTGACAGCTTCGAACGCGACCAAAGGCTTTAGCCAGCACCAAGGCGAGGGGCCAACAACGCTTCACGATCTTAAGATTACACCCAAAACCGCACAGGCACGGCAATGCCAAATCATCTTGCCGAAATTTACGCAAACAGCGCAGATCTCGCCGTCCTGGGCGGGATAGCAGCATTTGCCTCGATGGGCCTCTATCTTGTGCTAAGGCGTATCCTTATCGGGGTGCAACGGCGTCGCCTCAAATCAGATGTGAGCGAACGCGGATCTGACCTCCCCGAGGAGGAGGTGTCTTGGGATTGGGAAATCCCGGTCGACCTTGCAACCGAGCCTGCTTCTTCTTCTCAGATTGCCGTGCCCTCAGACGCGGCAGACCTGGATATTCGGCGTCAGGATGCCAATTGCCTTCGGTTCGGGGTGCGAATCGAGTATTTCGACGTGATCTCCGAAGCTTGCGAGAGCTCGTCTGTCACCCAGACCAACGCTGTCGCTTCCGCGACGAACATAGCGCAATCCGGCCGACTTGCGACATCGATCAGGGAAATCGCTGGCTATGTTCATAGGCAGGTGGCGGCAAATCTTGCCGCCCTAACTAGTCCAGTATTGACGGCTCTGAGCCGTATGCCAACACAACTCGCCCTCGCGGAGAATCCCGACCCCACCACGGCGACGGCCTCACCTCCTCGCATTCGCAGGCCGATCGGTCTTGTGCCCCGCTTTGGCGTCGCAGCAATCTGTCTGGCCGTGCCGCTTAGCTATGCGATGACGAGACAAAACTGGGTCGAAAGCGCCCCCGCCATTTCGCTGGTCCAGGGCAACGTCAATCCGGAGCTTTCGCGATCCTTCGAGCTTCCGGCGAGTGCTGCATTGGATGTGCGTAGGCCAGCCCAGGGAGACGAGCGCACGAGTGTCGAATTGCTCAGCCCGGATCTCACGGCTGCCCGGGCGCAAGTCGAAGCAGCTGGTGCTCAGGCAGCCGCAGCGAAGGAATTGGACGGCCAGGAGCGCCGGGCGGCGGAAGGTGAGCGCGCCAGGAGCGCCGCTCTGCAGCGAGCGCTGCTCGAATCGCGCAAGGAGATCGACGCGCTGAGGACAAGCATGGCAGCCGCCGCCAACGCACGCCAGGAGCAATTGCGCAACGAGCTCGCGGCAGCCCGTACAGCTGACGCATTGCGGCGCCTTGCGGGAGATGCCCGCACGATGCTGAGCGAGGCCACCAACTATGTCTTTACGGAGATGCCCGCTGCTCACCTGGAGCGTCAGCGAGCCGGATGGGTGGCGCGCGATCTATCGCGAGCGCAGGCGCAAAATGAGCGGCTTGAGACCGAGGCCGCCGAGGATCGCGCCAAGGCCAAGGCTTCGCTGGCGCAAGCGAGCGGAATGCTCGATGACGAACGCCGAAAGTCAGACGAACTTCGTGGCGAGCTCTCCAAAGTGAAACTGTCCAATGCTGCGCTCATGGAGCGCGCGGACGCGGCTGAGCAGGAATTGACCGGTGCCGTCACAGCGAGAGAACGAGTGGAGCAGACGGCAGCCGAGACGGAGCGGGCGCTGGCGCGACAACAGGCGGCAGCAGCGTCGACGCGTGAGGAGCTGAAAAAAGCTCGCCTCGAGCGCGACGCGGCTGAACAGGAACGAGCCAGGGCAGTCTCAGCGAGAAAGCGTGCCGAGCAGACTGCAACCGAGACATCGCAGGCTCTGGCAAGAGAACGCGCTGCAGCAGTCTCGACGGGGGAGGAGCTGAAAAAAACTCGCATCGAGCGCGACGCGGCTGAACAGGAACGAGCCAGAGCAGTCGCAGCGAGAGAACGAGTGGAGCAGACTGCAACCGAGACGGCGCATGCTCTGGCACGAGAACGCGCTGCGGCAGTCTCGACCCATGAGGACCTCGATAAAGCTCGCCTCGAGCGCGACGCCGCCCGAGCACTTTTGCTACAGGTCGCCAAGCTGAAGGAGGCTTTGGACAAGCAACGTGACGTCACTGTTTCTCTTTCCCGCGACCTGGCCGCCGCGCGCGCGGACAATGACAGGCTCAGGGCTGAGCGTCGCAGCGCCAAGATTGAGCCGCCGCTGAAGCGGCGCGCTGGCCGCGCAGCCGCCGCTGCCGGCGGGGTGAAGGCTGTCAGCCAGAAGACTGCACGCAGCAAGGCTCGCGACCCGGCGCGGATTGCGGGGGTGCGTTCTCTCACACTTCCCTATCCCCTCAGGCCAAGACAGGCGACATTGGAGTGATTTCCAAAACGACTGCGCGGTCCTCCTGTTGAAGGCCCAAGCTCTTTGAGATCATTGCGACACGTGTGTATTGCGAGAGTAGACTAGGATGAATCGAATCACCCCAGTCGAATTCATTCTGCTCTCGTCGGCGAGTAGTTCTGCGCGATACGCTATGTCAGCCCGATCACACTGCCTGTAGCATTCAATTCGCATTTGATCGGCGCCTGCCGCGTCTCCACGTTGCCTTGCCGTCCATAGTCGATGCTGACCTCGACGGGAGCTGAGATCGTATCCGGGGTCAACCGACGCATGGAACCTGCGCTGCTGACGCGCACACTGGTCGCGCCAAACGGGGCGGCGGCTGACTCGATTGCGTCATGGCAGGCGCGAACGACTTCATACGGGACGCCCGGCAGGGCGTTGATTGGACTGACCGTTGCTGGACTGTCGACGTCACCAGGAGGCTGAAGGCTGGACGGAAGGTCGAGCGACCGTCCACTTGCGGACCGGGCGACACTGACGGCAGTGGCGGCCGTGGCTGCCGCAACTGCCGCCGTTGCAGTGGTGCTGGTCCCATCGTCATCCACCGGTGACCTGCTGCTGGAGCCGCTGGGTCCTTTGTGCGCGCCGTCTTTGCGGCCTTCACCGTGATGGCTGGCAGCGCTATTGCCTCCGACACCATGGTTGCCACCGCTTTTGCCTCCGCCGCGCTCGCCGCCGGCGGTAGCTCCTGCGCAAGCTACCGCGATCGAGCAAACGAATACGAAATATGCCCAGCTGGATTCAGAGGATTGACGCACGACCACCTCCATAAAGTGCGTCGGTCGAACCGTCTTTCCGCGCCATGCAGTCAGAAAAGCGCAACCGCCGCCGCCCCCAGGCAAACCTCGCGACTAACCGCCCACGGAGGGTAACTAGGGGATCAATCCGGTGTATCAAGGACGCTGTACGCGGTACGTGCGTCGTCCCGGCTACCGGCGGGAGGGGAGGCCACGATGTGACCACGTCGCTGACATTCTGAGGTGCAGCGTTAGAGAACTGCAAGCGTCTCTACAACTAGCCGACTCGCCTTTTGATGAGATGGTCTGCGAGGCCGGCCGCCTCGTCGGCGATTGCCGGTATTGTCCCCCGATTTCCGCGTCGATCCGGAAAACGAGGCCGGCAAATAGAGGCCGGGAAGAATGCCCACATTCGTGTGCACGCCCGCCTCGCTGTCGCAGGAAGTCTGGCTTGGGCTTGGCGCCCAGGCCGGCGAGGCGAGGTTGCGCAAGGTGGTGACCGGCGGTGGCTTCAAGCGCTTCCGTCGCGCCGCCGAGACGCCGTTCAACATGGTGCTGGAGGCTCGCCCCTAATGCGAAACAACGACCTAAAGCGCGTCGCATGAGGCCGCTCAAACGCGACGCGCTTTAGAGTGCGGACGCTATCTGGCGCGGCCGTCGCAAATGCATGTCGCGCAAAAACGCGCGGGGCTTCCGGGACAGCGTGCCGCTTCAAAAAAGTGGAGCCGGCCCGGGGACGGGGCCGGCTCCTAAACCCGGTCGTTGGGGACGGGGAGGTGGGGCTCGACCGGGCTTTTGCGTCGCGTCCTTAGCGGACGCTGGCAACCGCGCCGGAGCGGCCGTCGTTGATCGTTACCCAAGCGCCAGAATTCTGGCTCGATTGGCGCTTCAGATAGGTGTAGTCGGTGTTGGTCCAGGACAGCACCCTGGTTTCGAGATTGTCGAGGATGAACTCTCCGAGGCTGGTGCGCACGGTCAGCACCGCGTGGCCGTCTCCGTTCGGCTGGCGCGCAACCGTCATCAAGAGGTCGCCGGCCGGAACGCCGATGTTCATCAACGCGCGGCGCTTTTCCAGCGCATAGTCCTCGCAGTCGCCGAATTCGCTGTTGGAATAGGACCAGACCTCTTCCTTGCCCCACAGTTCCATATCGGTGCGCGGCGCGATCCTGCTGTTGACCGAATTGTTGATGCTCACGATCTTCGCCCACAGCTTGCGGGTCAGTTCGATCGGCGCCTGCTTCGGCGTCCGCTGATTGCATTCCTGCGGAATTTTCTGGCAGAACTCGTAATGGCCGACCGGCTGTGTGGTGCGGCTGCCGGTGTGCATGAAGGCAGGTCCCGCTGCATACGCTGTTCCCCAGGCGGTAAGCTGCGTCGCCATTGCCAAGAGCAACAGCTTGCCCCTCGTCTTCTTCATCGTCCAGTCTCCCCGTTTGAGGAGACAATGACACGATTGGATTTATTCGACGCAAAGGCTCGAAGTAGACATTAAGTAAAACGCCCGTAGAATAAACATAAAATTTGAATCATTTCAGTATAAAATTGTTGAGGTGGTTTTCGCCGAGATCACATCGGCGCGGCGCCTTGGCGCGGCATCGGTGGCAGGCTGCGTTGACCGGCGCTCCAACAAAAAAACCGGCCGAAATGGGCCGGTCGATTGCGGGAATGTGCGCTGTTTGTCAGGTGCCGGATGCGTTGAATTCGGAATCGAGCGTTTCCGGCCGCTGGATGACCGCGAACTCGATGGCGATGCCGTCCTCGAAATGGCGCACCACCTGGCCGCGCATGGTGCCCAGCATGACTTGGATGCCGATTGCCGGCTTGACGTCTATCTCGACCGCGGCGCCCGAAAGCGACAGGTCGATGATGCGGCACTGGTACTGGCGCCCGTCGCCGAGCTGAAGCACGCTGGTCGGATTGCGCGGCGCCACGCGTTCGTGGCGGCGGTCTTCCGGCAGATCGAGCTCGTGCTTGTTGGCAAGCCAGGTCAATTGCGCTGCAAGCTTGTCCTTCTTGCGTTCCGACGCGATGACCGTCATCGCGAAACCGTCCTGCAGGATGCGGGTGACGACGCCTTCGATGCGGCCGATGTGATCGATATAGGCGATGACTTTCTCGCCCGGCATGCCGATGCGCTCGGTGCGAAGCGCTACATTGCCCGGCGACATGTCGACCACCTGGCACGGATGTTCGGTGCGATCCTCCAGCATGAAGCGTCCATAGATCTTCACGGGGACGCGCTGAAAGTTGCGCCTTTCAGCTTGGGACGGCGCGGTGTCGACCGCCGCTGACCTCATGACTTGCCTACACCCCGTTTGGCATTCCGCGCGTTGATGCGAGGAACTTCGCCGGAAAGCTACAGCGAAGCGGGTTAACAAAGGGGAAAGCCTGACGCCGCTACTTTAGGATTTTGGATTATTCCCCGCGCCCGCCGTCGAATACGACCAGATGACGGATGCGGCGTGCCTGGCCGAGCGCCGAAATCGTCTGGGACGGATCGAGTTCCGACGGGACAAGCGAGGGAACGTCGATGGCCGGCCGGTTCTTGAGGAATTTCGGTTCCTTCTCCGGATCGACGAGACGGATCGAATCGATCAGGGCGTCGGCGATCGGATCCGCGCCCAGCCAGAAGGGTTTTTCAGCGGCGCTTATCACGCCGAGGCAGCGCGGATTGTCGACGCCGCCGTCGAGCGGCAGGGCGAGCAGCTCGAACTTGCTGGAACGGTCGGTGCGGCTGAAACCTTCATAGGTGATGAGCACGACGGATTTTTGATCGAAGACGCCCTGGATCAGTTTCGAGATAAGCCGCTGGTCCTTCTCGCGCCACAGCGAGGGAAAGGAAAACCCCTTGAGTTCACGGCCATAGATCGCGCAAAGCCTGGTGCCGGCGAGCCGGAATACCGCTTCGCCGCGCGTATCCTTTTCCAGGATGAATGTGTCGGCCAGCAGCGACTTGATATCGGCCGGCTCGACTTCCGAACGCTTCGGGGCAGGGCGCCCGTCACGCAACCGGTTCCAATAATGGAACAGCGTGATCGATCCGTTCTGGTTCATGTTATGCTGCTCCGCGCAATCTGTCGTCTGATGTCCCATCGGTGAACAGAAGGGCGCCCTCCGAGGACCTACATGCGTTGCGGAGCAGGATGCGTGCCAGCATCGTTAACACTTGTTCACGGGTCGGGGCCGTTAAGGTTAACAAGTGGTTTACGTTGCGCTCCGCCCAGGCCCGTGGCACGTTAAAACCACTCCAGAAGCGGTCGTTTCGCAGCGATCGGCAGCATTTCAGTCAAGAGTTTGGGGGAGCATGGGGGCTCGACCAGCCGTTCAAGGGCAACCTTGGACGGCTTCTTTTTGATTCGCGCCAATTTTGATTCGCGCCGTTTTGATTTGCGTGGGGCGATTCGCCCTTTGTGAATCGGGTGACCGTGATCTACATGCTCGCGAAGTCGAAACCAGCGACTGAGTGCGAGCCATATGAGCGAACCAGCAAGCCCCTCGGAAATCGAACAGGGCGAGGGCGGACCTGTCGGCCATGAGCCGGAGCCGCGCCGCGAGCCGGTGTTCAACATGCCGCCCGTTGTGCTGGCGGTGATCGGCACCTGCGTCGTCCTCTATCTCATCCAGGAATACGTGCTTAGCCAAAGCCAGTTGCTGACATTGTTGTACGATGCGGCCTTCATTCCAGTTCTTTATACTGGCCAATATGGCTTCGACTGGTTCCTGTTTTCCCGGCCTTTCACCTATGCCTTCCTGCATGGCGGCTTTGCTCATCTGGCCGTCAACATGGTGTGGCTGGCGGCTTTCGGCTCACCACTGGCGAACCGCTTCGGCGCGCTTCGTTTCAGCCTGTTCTTCGCCGCGACCGGGCTGGCGGCCGTGGTGCTGTTCTGGGCCGTGCATCCGCTCGGCGAGGCGCCGCTGGTCGGCGCATCGGGGGCGATTTCCGGCATGATGGGGGCCGCCGCGCGCTTCGGCTTCCGCACCGACCGCTCGTCCGGCAAAGCCGCCTTCGCCGGCGCGCCGCTGCCGATGGCGGCGGTGTTCCGCTCGCGCGGCGTTGTGACTTTTCTTGCCATCTGGATGGTGATCAATCTCGCCACCGGCCTCGTTGCCTTCGCGCCCGGCATCGACAGCCAGATCGCCTGGGAGGCTCATATTGGCGGTTTTGTCGCCGGCTTCTTCGGCCTGCGGGCTTTCGATCGGCGGCAGCAGGCCGACGAGTTCAGGGCCTGAGCCTCGCCGCACTTGAAAACCAATCGATCGCGGCGCACGATGTCTGGCACTAGGGAAAGCCGGTCAGGGCAGGAACCGGCAAGGTGAACTGAGGAGGACGCCATGACTGTTAAGGCAATTCTCGAGCAGAAGGGCCACGACGTGTTGACGCTCGGGCCGAACGAAAAACTGAGCGAGGCCATTCGCATCTTGGCCGAGCACAGGATCGGTGCGCTGGTCATCACCAATGGTGATCACAAGATCGTCGGCATCCTTTCCGAGCGCGACGTCGTGCGGGTCCTCGCCAGGGAAGGGACCGCCGCATTGGATATCGCGGTGCGTTCGGCGATGACCCCCAAGGTGAAGATCTGCAATGAGAACCACACCGTCAACGAGGTCATGGAGATCATGACCAGTGGCCGTTTCCGCCATCTGCCGGTGGAAAAGGACGGCCTGCTCGACGGCATCGTGTCGATCGGCGACGTGGTCAAGCGGCGCATCGAGGATGTCGAGCGCGAGGCCGCAGAGATCAGGGCCTATATCGCGACGGCGTGAGATCGCCAGCAAGTTTTGTCGAAGTCGGCGCCGCCCCCTCATCGCCCTGCCGGGCACTTCTCCCCGTATAGTGACGGGGAGAAGGGGCCGGCCGCAGCCTTGGCGGCTTTTCTTGCTACAATGGAGATTGGCGAAATCGTTGATGCGGGCGCCCCTCTCCCCGTCACTATACGGGGAGAGGATGCCGGCAGGCAGGTGAGGGGCAGCGCAAACGTTTCCAATAACGGTTGCCCCTACCAGCCTGCGGCTTCACGCTTGTCTCCTTTTGCGGTTTGCATTAGCGGATGACTTCACGTTTAACGTCGAATTCACGTGAATTCCGTCACCGATAACGCGCAGGCCGCCATGACCCTCATCGACACCCGCACACCCGACGCCAAGCGCCTGATATCAGGCGCCACCGGCGACTGGGAGATCATCATCGGCCTCGAGGTCCATGCGCAGGTGACCTCGCAGGCAAAACTGTTCTCCGGCGCCTCGACGGCGTTCGGTGCGCCGCCAAACGCCAATGTCAGCCTTGTCGATGCGGCGATGCCGGGCATGCTGCCGGTCATCAACGAGGAATGCGTCAAGCAGGCGATCCGCACCGGCCTCGGGCTGAAGGCCGAGATCAACCACAAATCGGTCTTCGACCGGAAAAACTATTTTTATCCCGATCTGCCGCAGGGCTATCAGATTTCACAGTTCAAGCAGCCGATCGTCGGCGAGGGCAAGGTGATCGTCTCCGTCGGTCCCGACCGGCAGGGCGAGTTCGAGGACATCGAGGTCGGCATCGAGCGCCTGCATCTGGAGCAGGATGCCGGCAAGTCGATGCACGACCAGCATGCGACGATGTCCTATGTCGACCTCAACCGCTCCGGCGTGGCGCTGATGGAGATCGTCTCCAAGCCCGACATGCGATCCGCCGACGAGGCCAAGGCCTATGTCACCAAGCTGCGCACCATCGTGCGATATCTCGGCACTTGCGACGGCAACATGGACGAAGGCTCACTGCGCGCCGATGTCAACGTCTCGGTACGCCGGCCCGGCGGCGAATTCGGCACGCGCTGCGAGATCAAGAACGTCAACTCGATCCGCTTCATCGGCCAGGCCATCGACTACGAGGCGCGCCGCCAGATCGCCATCCTTGAGGACGGTGGCAGGATCGACCAGGAAACGCGGCTGTTCGATCCCAACAAGGGCGAGACCCGCTCGATGCGTTCCAAGGAAGAAGCGCACGACTACCGCTATTTCCCGGATCCCGACCTGTTGCCGCTGGAATTCGACCAGGCCTATGTCGATGCGCTGGCAAAGGATCTGCCTGAACTGCCCGACGCCAAGAAGGCGCGGCTGATCTCCTCGCTCGGCCTGTCGACTTACGACGCCTCGATCCTGGTGTCGGAAAAGGCGGTCGCCGACTATTTCGAGAAGATGGCCGCTGGTCGCGACGGCAAGCTTGCCGCCAACTGGGTCATCAACGATCTGCTCGGTGCCTTGAACAGAGCCGGCAAGGGTATTGAAAATGCTCCGGTTTCGCCCGATCAGCTCGGCGCGGTCATTGACCTGATAAAAGAGGGCACCATCTCCGGCAAGATCGCCAAGGATCTGTTCGAGATCGTCTGGAACGAAGGCGGCGATCCGCGCCAGCTGGTCGAAAGCCGCGGCATGAAACAGGTCACCGACACCGGCGCCATCGAAAAGGCGGTCGACGAGGTGATATCAGCCAATCCCGACAAGGTCGAGCAGGCGCGCGCCAAGCCGAGCATGGCCGGCTGGTTCGTCGGCCAGGTGATGAAGGCGACTGGCGGCAAGGCCAACCCGCAGGCCGTCAACGACCTCGTCAAGGCCAGGCTCGGGATCGAATAGGATGATGTTCGTTCGCACCGCTGGCGAGCGCGATCTTGCCGCGGTACGGGCGTTGCTGGTCGAAACGTGGCACGCCACCTACGACGCCATCTATGGTGCTGCCAAAGTCGCTGAGATAACAGATGAATGGCATTCGATCGCCTCGCTCAAGGCGCGGCTGACACGGCCGAACTCCGAATTCCTGGTCGCAGACGATGGCAACCGCATTGGCGGCATGGCGTTCGCCGCAGCCACCACGGATGCGAGGATCGTCATGCTGAACCAGCTCTACGTGCATCCGGCCTGCCAGAGGCAAGGGATCGGCCAGGCGCTGCTGGAAGAGGTCGAGGCCAGCTTTCCCGAGGCGCGGACGCTGCGTGTCGAAGTGGAAGAGGCAAATGCTCCCGCCGTCGCCTTCTATCGCTCGAAAGGGTTTTTGCCAGCCGGGAACACTGCTGACTGTGGCGGTGGCTCAGGGCTGCCGGCGCTGATTTTGGAAAAGGCGATCGAATAGATTTGCCTGGCCTGGCAGGTCGCAGTCAGTTGCGTTTTTACGGGGCTGCGCCGGCCGGTTGCGGGCTGAATTGCGGAATCGCGGTTCGCAAAAAACACGCCCGAAGGTAGAAATTCACCGGTGGCTAACGCTGAGGCAAAAAGCATGGTGCGACGCACAAAAATATTGCAATGCACTGCAGATGCCGTAACGTCAGGTTCTAGATGAACGAGACGGCCTTTCTACAAAGGTCGCCCACCGCAAAGGATGGAAACTATGACCAAGACCGCTGATAAAACTGCTGAAAACGTTGAGAATGCAGAAGTCCAGACCGAGGTAACCGATCAGTTCCGTGCTGTCGCCGAAAAGGGCGTCGAGCAATCGAAAGAAGCCTTATCGAAATTGGCGACCGGCGCCGAGGCGACCCAGAAGGCTCTCGAGTCATCCTTCGAAACAGCCAAGACCGCTAGCAATGAGCTGTCGCTGAAGACGATCGCCGCTTTGCGCGCAAATGTTGAGGCCAGCTTTTCTCACCTCGAAGCCCTGGTTACCGTGAAATCGCCCTCCGAGTTCGTCGAACTGCAGACAGACTTCTTGCGCAAGCAGGTGGAAAAGACGGTCGAGCAGAGCAAGGAGCTTCAGGCGGCGGCGACGAAAGCCGCCGAAGACGTATCCAAGCCGATCAAGGATGTCTACGAGAAGGCGATGAAGGATCTCAAGGTCGCCTGATTGGCCTTGATGCCTGATTGGCCCTAAGCATGTCGCGCAAAAGCACGCCCTCGGGCTTGAACCGAGGGTGCGAAGCGGTTTTGCAATAGCGACATGCATCAAAGCAACAACCTGAAGCGCGTCGCATGAATCCATCCAAACGGCACGCGCTTCAGGCGGAGGGAACTTCCACATTGTCGATCAGCCGGGTCTTGCCCAGCCAGGCGGCTGCGAGCAGGCGTCCGTCGCGGTTTGGCCGCCACGGGGCGAGCGTCAGGCTCTCGCGCGCCGCGACATAGTCGACTTTGTCGAAGCCGGCCTCGACCAGCGCGCGGCTGGCCTCGGCGGTCGCACTGCCTTCATCCGCGCCTGCCGCGAGTGCCGCCGCCGTTCGGCGCAAGATGGCGTTGAGCTGGCGCGCCACCGCGAGCTCGGTTTCGCCGAGATAGGCGTTGCGTGACGACATGGCGAGCCCGTGCGCGTCGCGTATTGTTGGCGCGCCGATGATGTCCACCGGCAGATCAAGATCGCTGCAGAGCTGCCTGACGACGCAAAGCTGCTGATAATCCTTTTCGCCAAAGACCGCGCAGTCGGGCGACGCCTGCAGGAAGAGCTTTGCCACGACGGTTGCGACGCCGTCGAAGAAGGTCGGCCGGAAATCCGATTCCAGCCCGGCGGCTGGCCCGCCGACCGAGATCCTGGTGGCGAAGCCGGCCGGGTACATCTGCGCCACACCAGGGGTGAAGGCAAGTTGTGCGCCGGCCTCGGCCAGCCGATCGAGGTCGCGGCCGAGCTGGCGCGGATATTTGTCGAGGTCTTCGCTCGGCGCGAACTGGGTTGGGTTGACGAAGATCGAGACAACGCAGCGATCGGCCTTCTCCAGCGCGATCCTGATCAGCGAGATATGGCCGTCATGCAGCGCACCCATGGTCGGCACCATGGCAAGGCTAAGGCCATCGCGACGCCAGTCGCGGATTTGCGCGCGAAGGGCGGCGACGCTGTCGACGACGAGAGGTCGGCTCATGCTTCGCCCCGGCTCATGCTTCGCTCTTGTCGGCTGCGGCCGAAAAAACGTGGCTCGGGCCGGGGAATGTCCGGCTGCGCACCTCCGCTGCATAGCTGGCTGCCGCCTGCGATATGACGCTGCGCAGGTCGGCATATTGCTTGACGAATTTCGGTACCCGGTCGACGGTCAGGCCGACCATGTCGTCGATGACCAGGATCTGGCCGTCGCACTCGCCGCTGGCGCCGATGCCGATGGTTGGAATGGAAATGTGCCGGGTGATATCGGCGGCGACGGTCTCGACGGTGCCTTCGATGACCACCGAAAACGCGCCGGCTTTTTCGACCGCCTCGGCGTCGCGATAAAGCGCAGCCACATTCTCGTCGGTCCGGCCCTTGATCCTGTAGCCGCCGTCGCTTTCCACCGATTGCGGCTGCAAGCCGATATGTCCCATGACCGGAATGCCGGCAGCGACAATCGCCGCAATCTGTCGGGCAACTGTGACGCCACCCTCCAGCTTGACGGCTTGGCAACCGGTTTCGCCGACAATCCGCCGCGCCGAGGCGACGGCTTGGCGCGCCGTCGCCTCATAGCTTCCGGCCGGCATGTCGACCACCACGCAGGCCTTGGCTGACCCTCGCATCACCGCTTGACCGTGGGCGATCATCATCTCCAGCGAGGCGCCCAGCGTGGTCTTGTGGCCATGGAGAACCATGGCCACGCTGTCGCCGACCAGAAGCAGGTCGACATGATCGTCGAGCAGGCGAGCGATGGGGTAGGTATAGGCGGTGAGGCAGACGATCGGCTCGCCGCCCTTGCGTAGGCGAATGGAGCTGGCACTGATCCGCGGATCGGCGCCGGATGCGTCTGGGGCCATCATTCCCTCCCTCAACCGTCAATCAGGCTGGTTCCTGCATGCGGCGCGCTGAGCTTTAGAAAGACCCGGCAGCCTTGGCAAGGCATGCCTCGAAAGGACGCGAAAGGCTTGCCACTGTCCGTCGGTTTTCCGACGGCCATTTGCGTGGCTCGTGCTGCAAAACCCTTGCCTTGGCGACGGCCTGACGCCATAAGCAGGAAACAGGCGCCGCCGCTGTCGCCACCGCGGGGATTTGCCACAGGGATTTTGGATGAAGACTTTCCTTCTGCAGTTTTTCACCTGGTGGAACAGCCAGACGCTGGGCACGCGCTTCTATACCTGGCGGCATGGCAAGAAAGTCGGGCAGGACGAGGCTGGCAACGTCTACTACGAGGGTGGTGTCGATTCGGAAGGCCGCACCCGCCGCTGGGTCATCTATCGCGACTATTCGGAAGCCTCGATGATTCCGCCCGGATGGCATGGCTGGATGCATCACCGCGTCGATGTCCCGCCGACGAGCGACACCTACAAGCCACGCGACTGGCAGAAGCCGCATCAGCCGAACCTCACCGGAAGTGCCGCGGCCTATCGCCCCAAGGGCTCCATACTCAGCAATCAGCACCGCCCGCAGGTGACCGGCGATTACGACGCCTGGACGCCGGGGTCGTAAGAGACTGTTTCGAAATTCGCTCTGGCGAGTCATATGGTGGTGGTTTCGAGAACCGGCGCGGAGCGGACATTTGGGTCCGTGAGCCCGCGCATGACCCCGAAAATCCGAAAGATTTTCGGAAAGGTTCATGCGCAAAACCAAAAGTGCTACAGCGTCCTTTGCGCGTCCAAAGGACGCGCGGCGCTGTAGGTAAGCGCAGAAAACGCCGTCAGATGGCCGCCAGAGTAGAGTTTCCAAACGGTCTCTAACCGCTCGCCAAGGGCGGATCGATCCTTTATCGCCACAATTGGCGTTTAGCTGCTTGTCGATCTGACAGCAGCGACTAGCCTTGGGCGCGACAGAATCACCCCGGGCGCAAACCACCGGATCCCTGCATGAGCATTTTCAGCCGAATTTCGATGGGCGGACTGACGACGGCCGCCGCTTTTGTCGCTTGCGCCATGGCCGCCGCTCAGACGCTGGAGGCGCCAGTGGACCCGGGGGCGCCGACGGAATTTGAGGCGCCAGTGGACCCGGGGGCGCCGACGGAATTTGAGGCGCCAGTGGACCCGGATGCGCCAATGGAACCGGATGCGACAGTGGAACCGGATGCGACAGTGGCGCCGGCGGCACCGGCCGCACCACAACGCATCACCAATCCTGTCGCCGAATTCGCCGGCATCGACAAGATCACCGGCCGCATCATCACGTTCGATGTCTATATCGACGAAACGGTGCAGTTCGGCGCTTTGCAGGTGACGCCGCGCATCTGCTATTCGCAGCCGCAAACCGAAGAGCCGAAGACCGATTCTTTCGTCGAGGTCGACGAGATCACGCTGGATCGCAAGATCCGCCGTATCTTCACCGGCTGGATGTTTGCCGAAAGCCCCGGCCTCAACGCCGTCGAGCACGCCGTCTACGACGTCTGGCTGAAGGGCTGCAAGCAGAAGTCGGAGGTGCCGGCACCCGACGCGGCCAAAACCAATTAGCCAGACCAGTTATAATCCCTGGCGTGCGGGATCGCCCGTTCGCAATCACTTACTGAGCCTTCCGGAACCGCCTTATTCTCCGTGCGTTGGTCATGGCTGGCGTTACGGAGATGTTCCCATGATGGCCAACAAGAACGAACTCCTCGATCTCGAAAAAGGGTTCTGGACCGGCGACGCTGCCTATTTCAAAGCCAATGCCGACACCAAATGCCTGGTGGCTTTCCCACAGATGGCGCAAACGATGAGCAACGCCGATCTGGCCGAAACCGCGACGGACCCAAATCGCTGGCGCGATCTCGACATCGACCTCAAGGGCATCATCGAGCCGGGCAGCGACATTGTCATGCTTACCTACGAGGCCCATGCCACGCGCGAGAATGGCGAGCCTTATGCGGCGCTGGTCAGCACCGGCTATGTCCATCGCGTCAATGGCTGGAAGATGATGTTCCACGCGCAGACGCCGCTTGAGCCTGCCGCAAAAACCTGACCAAAAACCCGACCTTTGGCTCAGATCATGGGAAAAAGACCGCTTCGCCCTTCAGCGCGTCAGCCAGCATCTTTTCATACTTGCCCCTTGGCACGTCGACCGCGCCGAAGCGTTTGAGGTGCTCGGTGGTGAACTGCGTGTCGAGCAACGCAAAGCGCCGTTCCTTCAGGCGTTCGACCAGGTGCACCAGGCAGACCTTCGACGCGTCCGTTTCCCTGGCGAACATGCTTTCGCCGAAGAACACCCGGCCGAGAGACACGCCGTAGAGGCCGCCAACCAGCCGACCCTCGCGCCAGGCTTCGACCGAATGGCAATGGCCCATCCGATGGAGTTCGACATAGGCCTCGCGGATCGGCGCATTGATCCAGGTCGACCGCCGTTCCTCGCGCCTCTCGGCGCAGCCGTCGATGGTCGCCTCGAAATCAAAATCGAAACGGATATCGAACAGGTTTTTCCGGATCGCCTTCCTCAGGCTTTTGGGCGTGTGAAATCCGTCCAGCGGGATGATGCCGCGCGTCTCCGGCCGCACCCAGAACACTTCCGGATCGGTAGCGCTTTCGGCCATCGGAAAGACCCCCGAGGCGTAGGCCTTGAGCAACAGGTCGGTCGGGATGCGATAGCCTGGCGCGTAGGGACGGGTCATCGCGTCATTATATTCTATAAGTTCACGTCCTAATCCTCATCGGCCAGATATTTTTCTAGCCAGTGGATGTCATACTCGCCATTGGCGATATCGGCATTGCCGACGAGATCGCGAAACAGCGGCAGCGTCGTCTTGATGCCGTCGACGACGAATTCGTCGAGCGCCCGCCGCAGCCGCATCATGCATTCGACGCGATTGCGGCCGTGCACGATCAGCTTGCCGATCAAACTGTCGTAGTAGGGCGGGATCTTGTAGCCGGAATAGACGCCGGAATCGACACGGATGCCGAGGCCGCCCGGCGTGTGGAAGTGGGTGATCGTGCCGGGCGAGGGGGTGAAGGTGCGCGGATCCTCGGCATTGATGCGGCATTCGATGGCGTGGCCCTGAAAGCGGATCTCTTCCTGGCGCATGGAAAGCCCGCCGCCCGAGGCGACGCGGATCTGCTCGTGCACGAGGTCGATGCCGGTGATTGCCTCAGTCACCGGATGCTCGACCTGCAGGCGCGTGTTCATCTCGATGAAGTAGAACTCGCCGTTCTCATAGAGGAATTCGATGGTGCCGGCGCCGGAGTAGCCGAGATCGGCAATCGCCCTGGCACAGACGCCGCCGATATGTGCGCGCTCCTCGGCATTGAGCGCCGGCGAGGGCGCCTCTTCCCAGACCTTCTGGTGGCGGCGCTGCAGCGAACAGTCGCGTTCGCCGAAATGCACGCCGCGGCCGGCACCGTCGCCGAACACCTGGACCTCGATGTGGCGCGGCTTTTCGAGATACTTCTCGATGTAGACGGCGTCGTCGCCGAATGCGGCACCGGCTTCCGAGCGCGCCGTCTGCAGTGCGACCACAAGATCGGCTTCGCTGCGCGCCACCTTCATGCCGCGCCCGCCGCCGCCGGCCGACGCCTTGATGATCACGGGGTAGCCGATCTCGGCGGCGATGCGTCTGGCTTCCTTTTCCTCGGTGACCGCCCCGTCGGAGCCCGGCACCACCGGAATGCCGAGGCGCTTTGCGGTGCGCTTGGCCTCGATCTTGTCGCCCATGATGCGGATGTGATCGCCGGACGGGCCGATGAACGTGATGTTGTGCGCGGCGAGGATATCGGCGAATTTGGCATTCTCCGACAGGAATCCGTAGCCCGGATGCACTGCGTCGGCGCCGGTGATCTCGCACGCCGCGACGATCTGGTGGATGTTGAGATAGCTGTCGCGCGACGGCGGTGGGCCGATGCAGACGCTCTCGTCGGCGAGCCGCACATGCATGGCGTCGGCGTCGGCGGTGGAATGCACCACCACCGTCTGGATGCCGAGCTCCTTGCAGGCGCGCAACACCCTCAGAGCGATTTCGCCGCGATTGGCGATGAGGATTTTCTGGAACATTTTTCGGCTGTTCCCGGCTCTACTCGATCACGACGAGCGGCATGCCGTATTCGACCGGCTGCGCATCCTCGAACAGGATCGCCGTCACCGTTCCGGCACGCGGCGAGGGGATCTGGTTCATCGTCTTCATCGCCTCGATGATCAGCAGCGTCTGGCCTTCCTTGACCTGTTGGCCGACTTCGATGAACGCCTTGGCGTCGGGCGATGGCGCCAGGTAGGCGGTGCCGACCATCGGCGAGGCCACTGCGTTCTTGGACACGTCGGCCGCTGCCGGGGCGGCTGCGCCAGCCGGCTGCGCTGCCGGCGGCGCATAGGCGGGCTGCGCTGCGGCGACCGCATGGACGGCCGGCGCCTGTCGCGACACACGCACCTTCAAGTCGCCCAGCTCGACCTCGATCTCGGTGAGGTTGGTGTCGTTCAGTATGCCCGCCAGATCGCGGATAAGCTGCTGGTCAACACCATTCTTTTTTATCGACATTTTCGAGCCTTCTGTTTGTTGGCCGGTCATAGGCGTGCGGCCAGCGCCTGCAGCGCCAGTGTGTAGCCGAGCGGCCCGAACCCGCAGATCACGCCGACGGCGACCGGCGAGACCATGGAGACGTGGCGGAATGATTCCCGCGCATGGATGTTGGAAAGATGAACTTCGGCGACGGGCAATGGCGCGACGGAGCGGATGGCGTCGTGAATGGCGATCGAGGTGTGGCTGTAGGCGCCCGGATTGATGACGATGCCGACAGCCTTGTCGGCGGCTTCCTGTATCCAGTCGACGAGGTCGCCCTCATGGTTCGACTGACGGAAATCGATCTCGAGCCCAAGTGCCGCACCTGCCTGCTTGCAATCGTCGGCGATCGCGGCCAGCGTCTTGCCGCCATAGATGCCGGGCTCGCGTTTGCCGAGCGCGTTGAGGTTGGGACCGTTCAGGACGAAAACCGTTTTCAAAATGCCGACCTTTCCCGGTGTGGTTTCGAATCCGAAATTCGCAATACCTTGGAGCAGCGCTTTGAACGAATTTCGGCTTCAAAGCCACACTGGCAATTTATACATTTCTGATGTGGTGGATTTAAAGTTCCTGAACGCTGACGCCGCCAAAGCAGCAGGAACTTCAAATCCACCACATCAGCGCCGGCATCAGTCGGCGCACCGGGCCTCTATAATGGGCTTAGACGCCTGCGAAAAGAGCGCAAGTGGGTTCTTTCGCTGTCCACAACAGGCGGAAAATGGCTTGCGCCGAAAGCCAGCCGCCGATCAGAGTGCGGCCTTGGCCGCTTCGATCTTCTCCGCCAGCACGTCCTGGCCGAGCGCACCGAACACCACCTCGTTGCCGACCACATAGGAAGGCGTTCCGGTGATGGCCAGCTTGTTGGCAAGATCATAGGTCTTGGAGAGGGCCTCGGCGATCGACGGATCCTTCATCTTCTCGCGCAGCGTCGCTTCGTCGGCGCCGAGCGAAAGCGCTACCTTGATGGCCGCCGCTTCGGTGGCGCGTCCCTGGGCGCCGAGCAGCGCGTTGTGGAACTCGCCGTATTTCTCCGGCATCATCAGGTGGAAGGCCATCGAGACGACGCTTGCCTTCTGCGAATCCGGGCCGAGGATCGGGAACTCCTTGAGCACGAAGCGCAGATCCGGATCGGCTGTCGTCAGCGTCTGCATGTCCTCCATGGCGCGTTTGCAGTAGCCGCAATTGTAGTCGTAGAATTCGACGATGGTGACCTTGCCGTTCGGATTGCCGACGACGCCGTCGAAGGCCGAGTTGAAGATCTGGTCCTTGGCATCCTTGATGACGTCGAGACTGGCGACGCGCTGCGCCTCCTTCTGCTTGGCCTCGAGCGCCTCCTGAGCTTCCAGCAGCACTTCCGGGTTCTTCAGCAGATAGTCGCGGATGATGCCTTCGACTTCAGCCCGGTCGATCTTGGTGTCGGCGGAGGCTGCCTGGGCGATCTGCGCGGCATCGGCCTTTGCCGTCTGCGGACTTCCGGTCACGAACCCGAAACCCAGCATGGCGAGAGCGACCGCCACGCCCGTGGTGCCCAGCAGAATTGCCTTTTTCATCATCCTGATCCTCTTGCCTGGTTTCCGGCCGGGTTGTCCGACCCGATTGGCCCGACTACCCGATTGGTTCGACTACCCGATTGGTCCAACCACTTGTCGCCGCGCACGGCCGGAAGGTTCACTTTTTCTTGCCTGATGGTGCGTAGTTTATGATGTCCTGCGCGCGGATCCAGCCCGGCTCGCCACGCTTCATTTTCATCTGCGCGCGCATTGCGAAGATCTTGGCATCCTTGTAGGCGCCGGAATAGAAATGGCCTTCGGCGGTCGCAAGGTCGGCGGCCGGAATGTTGCCAAGCTCGCCATAGGCCTGCGCAAGATGGCGGTAACCGACGGCGTTTTCTCGGTCGCGCGCGAGACCCTTGTTGATCTGCACCACCGCTTTCTCCAGGGAATCGGGCGTGCCGACTGCCATCAGCGCCTGGCCGTAGGAAACCGGCAGCAGCCCGGATCGCGCTGGGTCGAGGCTGACCGCCTTGGCATAGGCTTCCGCGGCAGCCTTCGGTTTGTTCGCCTTCATCAGGATGTCGCCGCGCAATTCCTGGAAATAGGGGTTCTTCGGCTGTGCCTTGATCAGCGCGTTGGTCTTGGCAAGCGCCCCGGCCAGATTGCCGAAAAGATAGCTCGTCTGCGCGTCGCCATATTGCGAGGCGAGGCTGCCCGGCATCTTGCGCATCAGCCGCGATGCGGCGGCCTGACCTCCCATATAGGCGGCGATCTTGATGCGCATCATGTCGTGCCGCTGCTGCAGCGCCGGCGGATCGACCTTTTCGACGTAGGGGCTTTTTTTGACCAGGACTTCGAGGTTGGCGATGCGTTCGCGCGGCAGCGGATGGCTGATCCGGTAGGGGTCGACCTGCGCCCCCGACAGCGAAAGTGCGCTCTGAAAGCGGCCGAAGGTCTTCAGCATGCCCAGGCCGGATTGGCCGGTGGCATTGAGATAGGTTATCGCCGAGCGGTCGGCGGTCATCTCTTCGGTGCGCTGATAAGCGAGGATACTGCGCTGCGCCATCTCGCCACCGCCAGCGGCAACCCCCATGCCGGCGCCGGCCAGGCCCCGGCTCTTGCTGGTGGCGCCGGCAACGATGGCACCGGCGCCAAGCAGCGTCGCGATGATGGCCATCGTCTTGGCGCGTTCGAGCTGGTTGCGCAATTTTTGCTGGTGGCCGCCGGCGATGTGGCCGGCTTCATGGGCGATGACGCCGATGATCTCGTTGGGCGTCTCCGCCGACATCAGGGCGCCGGTGTTGATGAACAGGCGGGACCCGGCAACGAAGGCGTTGAAACTCTGGTCATTGACCAGCACGATGTCGACGCCGTCTTCCGGCAGGCCCGCGGCCCTGAAGATCGGCCGCGCATAGGCGCGCACCAGCGCCTCGATCTCGGCATCGCGCACCACCGGCACGTTTTGCGCAAAAGCGCTGACGGTGCTGCTCACAGCGACCGTCGCGGCAAGCGAAAGCGTCGCGAAGGCGCGCGCTGCCCTGGCTATCGTCGATTTGGGTCGGCTCAACATGGCAGGTCCACTGGTAGACGAGCGGGTGAAGGATGAAAAGTCGGCACTGAAACTTTTACTGAACTTGTGATCCTCACATCAATCGGGCATTTGTGCGGCGCGGGACGCCAAAGCTCGGCGCCGGCAGCCGGCAAGCGCCGGCCCGAGGGCCGATCTCAAAGGGCCGACCCAAAGGGCCAACAAGGAAAATGAAGTCAAATGGTTGTATCGCTTTCGCGTCGCGGCGACGTCGAGCCGTTCCACGCCATGGACGTTCTGGCGGAAGCGAATCGGCTGAAGGCCAGGGGCGTGCCGGTCGTTTCCATGGCCGTTGGCCAGCCGTCCGATCCGGCGCCGGCCGGAGTCAGGCAAGCGGCGACGAACGCATTGAAGATGGGGCGCATCGGCTACACCGACGCATTGGGTCTTGCGGGCCTGCGCGAGGCTATCGCCCAGCACTATGCCGACCACTACGGGCTGGCCGTTTCACCCGGCCGGATCGCCGTCACCACCGGATCGTCGGCCGCCTTCAACCTGGCATTTCTGGCGATGTTCGATCCAGGCGACCGTGTCGCCATCGCCGCACCCGGTTATCCGGCCTATCGCAACATCACGGCCGCGCTCGGCATCGAGATCGTCGAGATCGAGCTCGACGGTGATGCCTATCTCCACGCCGAACATCTGAAGGCTGCGCATCGCGAAAAGAATCTGAAGGGCGTGTTGTTTGCCAGCCCCGCCAATCCGACCGGGGCGATTATCCCCGCCGACGAGCTGTCGGCGCTGGTGACGACGGCACAAGAGCTCGGCATCGCCGTGATCTCCGACGAGATCTACCACCGGCTGGCTTACGCTGCGCCGGACAGCACAGCACTTGCCTGCGGCCCTGACGTGACGGTGATCAATTCCTTCTCGAAATACTACTGCATGACCGGTTGGCGCATCGGCTGGATGGTGCTGCCGGAACCATTGGTGCGGCCGGTCGAGCGCATCGCCCAGAGTCTCTACATCTCACCGCCGGAACTGTCCCAGATCGCCGCGATCGAGGCGTTCAAGGCAACCGCGGAATTGGAAGCTGTGAAGGCGCGCTACGCGGGCAATCGCGAGCTTTTGATGAAACGCCTGCCCGAACTCGGCTTTACCCTGGCGGCACCGATGGACGGGGCGTTCTACGCCTTCTGCAATGTCACCAGGCACACCAACGACAGCATGGCCTTCGCGCGCAAGATGCTGGCCGAGGCGCATGTGGCGGCGACGCCCGGCCGCGATTTCGATCCGCTTCAAGGCCATCGAGCCATGCGCTTTTCCTACGCCGGCAGCCACGACGAGATGGTCGAGGCGATGATGCGCATCGAGCGCTGGCTGAGATAGCGTGATGCCGGACCTCGAGCAGGCTTTGACCGAGATTGCCGCCGAAATGGCCGAGCGCACGGATCGCGGCGACGTCGCGACCTACATACCGCAGCTCGGCAAGGTCGATCCGAAAAAGTTCGGCATTGCCGCGGTGACCAATGACGGTCGCGTGCTGATGGCGGGCGACGCCGATGAGCCGTTTTCGATCCAGAGCATTTCGAAGGTGTTCACGCTGACACTGGCGCTCGGCAATGTCGGCGACGCGCTGTGGCAGCGTGTCGGGCGCGAGCCTTCGGGCAACCCGTTCAACTCGATCGTCCAGCTCGAGCACGAAAACGGCATTCCGCGCAATCCGTTCATCAATGCCGGCGCCATCGTCATTTCCGACATTCTGCTCGCCGGTCACCAGCCGCGCGAGGCGATCGGCGAGATCCTGCGCTTCATCCAGTTCCTGGCCGACGACGAGACCATCATCATCGACCGCGAGGTCGCGGCTTCGGAACGAGCCACCGGTTTTCGCAACTTGGCGCTCGCCAACTACATGAAGTCCTTCGGCAATCTCAGCCACGCGCCGGATCTGGGCGCTGGGCGTCTATTTCCACCATTGCGCCATCGCGATGAGCTGCCGGCAACTGGCTCTGGCCGGCCGCTTCCTCGCCAATGGCGGCAAGAACCCGGCGACTGGCCATTCCGTGGTGTCGGCCGAGCGCGCGCGCCGCATCGGCGCGATGATGCTGACCTGCGGCCACTATGACGGCTCCGGCGATTTCGCCTTCCGCGTCGGCATCCCCGGCAAGAGCGGCGTCGGCGGCGGCATTTTGGCGATCGTCCCGGGCGTGGCCTCGCTCGCCGTCTGGTCGCCCGGCCTCAACGCCAACGGCAATTCCAGGCTGGGTTCGATTGCGCTGGAAAGGCTGGCGAAGATGATGAACTGGTCGGCCTTTGCGCCATAGAGATTTGGGGGCGCCATAGAGATTTGCCCGCTTCAGACAAGAAAATCCCGCGCTGTCGACAGGACAGCGCGGGATTTTTTTATTCAAAAGATCAGGCTAAACTACCGAAAAGTTTAGAAAAAGCCTTTCCGCTGCCACCAGCCGGCACGCTTCGGCTTCTCCTCGGTCTTTTCCTCTTCGGCAACAGTCGAGGACACGATCGGCTCAACCGGAGCATCGACCGGTATGGGCTTGCGTCGCGATGGGCGGACCTTCGGTTTCTCGTCGACGGCGGCCACGGCTGTTTCCTCCGAAACAGCTGCGGGAGCCTCGGCAGAAATTTCCGGCTCGGCTACCGGCGTCTCGGCAACGACGTCCGCCGCAGCCTTCTTCGGCTTGGCGGCGCGGCGCGGCTTCTTCGGCTTTTCGGCGCGTGGCATGTCGTCATTGGCCGGAGCAAGGTCCACAGGCTCTTCGACCGGCGTGGCTTCGACCGGCGTTGCTGCTGCCGGTTCGCCGGAGACGGCCTCCAAGACCTCGGGACGGTCAGCCGACTCGGCAGTGCCTGCATCGACCTCGCCTTCGCCGTCTTCACGGCGATTGCGCTTGCCGCCGCGCTTGCCGCGCCGACGCTTCTTGCCCAGACCTTCATCAGGCTCCGGACCTTCATCAGGCTCCCGACCTTCAGGCTCTTGCCCCTCATCCGACGCTTCCACCGCCTCGGTGACGCCGACCTGGTCCTCGTGGTCTGCTTCGGCGCCTTCATCGCTTGCGGCTTCGGAGACGCCATCGGCAGCGGCCGAGATGGACGCGCCTTCCACGGGGGCGCCATGCTCGCGGTCGCGATCCTTGCCGCCGCGCCGTCTGCGGCGCTTGCGGCGCTTGCGGTCGCGGCCTTCGCCATCCTCGCTGGGCCTTGGCTGCTGCGGCTGCTGCGCCTGGCGCGGTTGTTCCGCCGGTGCAACGACCTCGTCTTCCTCCTCCTCGATGACGATTTCGTCGGCGGGCTCTTCCGGCTCGACATAGGCGGGCAAGGTCCGCACCTCGACGAAGCCTTCAGGCTTTTCGGCCAGCGCGCCGCGGAAGATCGCATAGTGCTGGGCGCCGACCGTGTCGTCGGCCTCGACGGTGATGGTCAGGCCGAAGCGGTTTTCGAGCTCCACCAGCGTGCCGCGCTTGTGGTTGAGCACATAGAGCGCGGTCGCCGCCGGCGTCCGCACCGTGATGTGGCTGCGCGAATCCTTGAGCAGGAATTCCTCGATCGCCCGCACCACCATCAGCGCGACGGACGAATCGGACCGCACATGGCCGGTGCCGCCGCAATGCGGGCAAGGCTTCATCGTCGATTCCAGCACGCTGGCACGGATGCGCTGGCGCGACATCTCCATCAGGCCGAAATGCGAGATGCGGCCGACCTGGATGCGGGCGCGATCGTTCTTGAGGTGATCCTTCAGCCGCTTCTCGACGGAGCGGTTGTTGCGGTTCTCCTCCATGTCGATGAAGTCGATGACGATCAGGCCGGCGAGATCGCGCAGCCTCAGCTGCCGTGCGACCTCCTCGGCCGCTTCCAGATTGGTGTGAAGCGCTGTGTCCTCGATCGAGTGCTCCTTGGTGGAGCGGCCCGAATTGACGTCGATGGCGACCAGCGCTTCGGTCTGGTTGATGATGATGTAGCCGCCGCTCTTCAGCGTCACCTGCGGCTGCAGCATGCGGTCGAGCTGCGCCTCGATGCCGTTGCGCACGAAGATCGGCGTCGTGTCGCGGAACGGCTGCACGACCTTGGCGTGGCTCGGCATCAGCATGCGCATGAAATCCTTGGCCTCGCGATAGCCCTCTTCGCCGGAGACCAGGATCTCGTCGATGTCCTTGTTGTAGAGGTCGCGCACCGAGCGCTTGATCAGGCTGCCTTCCTCGTAGACGAGGGCAGGGGCCGTCGACTGCAGCGTCAGGTTGCGGACGTTTTCCCAAAGCCGCATCAGATATTCGTAGTCGCGCTTGATCTCGGCCTTGGTGCGGCTTTCGCCGGCCGTGCGCAGGATGACGCCCATGCCCTGCGGCACTTCGAGATCGGCGACGACCTCCTTCAGCCGCTTGCGGTCCTGTGCGTTGGTGATCTTGCGCGAGATGCCGCCGCCGCGCGCCGTGTTCGGCATCAGCACCGAATAGCGGCCGGCAAGCGACAGGTAGGTGGTGAGCGCCGCGCCCTTGTTGCCGCGCTCTTCCTTGACGACCTGCACCAGAAGGATCTGCCGGCGCTTGATCACTTCCTGGATCTTGTACTGGCGGCGCACCGGCTTGCGGCGGTTGCGCGCTTCTTCCAGCGCATCCTCGGCGCCGACCGATTCGACCTCATGGTCATCCGAATGCGATGACTGCACCTCTTCCAGCATGCCGCGATCATTGTCGGTGGAGGTGGCTTCGCCGGCCGCCTCAGCCTGCGGCACGGCTTCGGAAATCACATCCGATTCGATGCTGGCGGCGATGGAGTTCGGACTGCCTTCGGAAGGCCCAGTTTCGTCACCGCCAGTTTCGTCACGGCCATGGCCCGTCTCGTCACGGCTCGTCTCATCAGGACTTGCCTCGCTATGACTGGCGACATCCTCGCCATGTTCCGAAGCAGCGGACGGCGTGTCGACGTTTTCTGAGGCATCGACGTTCTGCGCGACCGCATCCTCGCCGTGTTCGCCGCCCTCATTGGAGCCGCTGTCGTTGGACCCGCTGTCATTGGACCCGCTGTCATTGGAATCGCCAGAAGCGTCCGAATCGGCCGCACCTGCATCACGCTTGTGTTCGCCTCGGTCGCGGCTCTTGCCGCCGCGGCGGCGTCCGCGCCGGCCGCGATCGCGGTTCTGGCGATCGTCGCCATCGCCGTCCTCATCGTCCTCGTCTTCAGCCTCCTGCGCTTCCGCGCGCAACAGCGCCTGACGGTCGGCGACCGGAATCTGGTAGTAGTCGGGATGAATTTCACTGAAGGCGAGGAAACCGTGACGGTTGCCGCCGTATTCGACAAAGGCTGCCTGAAGCGAGGGTTCGACGCGGGTTACGCGGGCGAGGTAGATATTTCCTTTGAGCTGCTTCTTGTCCTGGGATTCAAAGTCGAATTCTTCAATACGGTTACCGCGAACGACGACAACTCGTGTTTCCTCCGGGTGGGAGGCGTCTATCAGCATTTTGTTGGGCATTATTTCGTTTCCCCCCGGCAGCCGTCAGCCGCAGCTTGCGAGGCAAAGCCCGCCGCTGTGAGTGTGGATGAACATGGGTACCGGGCAATTGAATGTCCGCCGGCCGCTGCCTGAGCGCCATGGCGGTGCCGCCCGCAGCCATAATGGCGCGGTTTGCTGCGGACCTTTCCATGATTGCGCTTGAAGCCATCGTAACCAGCAGAACCTTTTTGAACCAAAGCCCGGGAAAACCGGACCAGCTTGTTTGCTCGTACAGAGCCGGCGCGGGACAATCCCGGCCGTTTTCCTCACGCAGGCGCTTCCCCCGCCACGGGCTTACACCTGCGAAATTCGTCGCGATCACCTGTTGCCTTTTCGCCTGACGCGAAAGGAGCCGTCGTTCATCTCACCTGTAGCAGGAAGCTGCGGAGAAGGACGGTTCCAGGATTGCAGTGATCCACCATCGCTTTTATGATTTGGCGGGTTGGAAGGCAACCCCGATTTCCGATGCCGGCAAAATGCAGTTCCGCAACGGAAGCACGGCTTTAAGCTTTGCGTGAAAAGGCTTGGTTAACCTTCTCTGGTTACCAACCGTTAATCGAGTTCGCGGCCTGACCGGCGTTTCGACAAGACGACGACACTCCGACAAGCAAGATTGGCCGACAACAGGATCGGGCGCCTCACGCCAAACCGGAGCGACTGGAAGAGATGGCACTGGCAGTCTTCACGCACATGAGTGGTCGCGCCGGAGGCATTTTTTTCTACGCCGCCCGCTTCCACGCCGCTTGTCTGCTGTTGCTGGTTGTCGCTTGCCTGGCTCTTTCGCCAGTTTCCTTTGCCGCCGACGCGCCGCTGGCAGTGACGAGCTACAAAATGGCCGGTGACGCCACCAAGATGCGCATCGTCATGAATTTCGATCGTGAGCCCGACGTCAAATGGTTCCTGCTGCGCGGCCCCCACCGTCTGGTCGTCGACCTACCAAGCACGAGATTCGCCATCAAATCCAAGGACGTGAAGGCGCGCGGCCTGGTCAGGAGCGTGCGCTACGGCGATCTCGGCGAGGGGGTGTCGCGGCTGATTCTCACCGGCAAGGGCCCGTTCGCCGTCGACAGGTTCGACGTGCTCAAGAACGATGACGGCAACGGCTACCGCATCGCCATCGACATGTCGGCGGCGTCCGTGCGGGAGTTCGACGCCGCTCTTGCCAATCAGGCGTTGACCACCGGCTCGACGGTCTCCTCCGACAAGGGCGGCAGGGTCGGCACCGGCCCGGTCTCCAATCCAGGCCATCGCTTCACCGTCGTCATCGATCCAGGCCATGGCGGCATCGACGGCGGCGCCGAGGGCATGAACGGCACCGTCGAGAAAAACGTCACGCTCGCTTTCGCCACCGAATTGCGGGACAAACTCGCCGCAGTCGGCAAATACGACGTGTTCTTGACGCGCGAGACGGACCAATTCCTGCGGCTGGACGACCGCGTGCGCATTGCCCGCCAGCACGAGGCCGACCTGCTCATTTCGATCCACGCCGACACCATCAGGGTCAAGGGCCTTCGCGGCGCAACCGTCTACACCGTCTCCGACAAGGCTTCCGATCCCGAAGCGCAGGCGCTCGCCGACCGTGAAAACCTTTCCGACCAATTCGCCGGCATGGAAATCAAGGACGACAACAAGGAAGTAACCGACATCCTGATCGACCTGATTCGCCGCGAGACGCACAGTTTCTCGATGAGTTTTGCCCAAACGCTGGTCGGCCAGCTTTCCACCAGTGTCGGCCTCATCAACAATCCGCAGCGTTCGGCCAGCTTCAAGGTGTTGAAGGCGCCGGATGTTCCCTCCGTGCTGGTCGAACTCGGCTATCTGTCGAATGCCAAGGACGAGGCACAACTGCTCAGCGCCGATTGGCGCAGCAAGGCGGCCCAGAGCATAACCAATGCCATCGCCCTGTTCGCTTCAGCCAAGGCCGGAGCCGGAACCGGAGGCTGAGATGCCAGCCCTCGCCACAACCAGAGGCAGCGTTGCACGACGACAACACTTTGCACTTATATTTTCGCCATTCGAAGCCGAAATTCCAGGCTGCCGCATTTTGCCCACATGGTGGCGACATGGATTTTCGATTACCGGTCGGGATCGTCTCGAAAGCTTGCGCGAAAGGCGGCTTCGTTTAGGCAATTCCCGAACCAAGGACTGGAGCGGGCATGATTCGTCTCATTGGCTATTTCTTCGGCATCGGCACCGCGCTGGCCCTTTTGGTCGCGGCCGGGGTGGCGATCTATATCAGCCATTTGTCGAAGGATTTGCCCGATTACGAGGTCCTGGCCAAGTATGAACCGCCGGTGACGACCCGCATCCATGCGTCCGACGGTGCGCTGATGGCCGAATATGCGCGCGAGCGGCGCCTGTATTTGCCGATCCAGGCGGTGCCGGATCGTGTCAAGGCGGCCTTCCTGTCTGCCGAGGACAAAAACTTCTACAATCACCCCGGCATCGATATGACCGGCCTTGGCCGCGCAGTCATGGTCAATCTGCAGAATGCTGGCTCGGGCAAGCGCCAGGTCGGCGCCTCGACGATCACCCAGCAGGTGGCGAAAAACTTCCTGTTGTCCTCGGACCAGACCTACGAGCGCAAGATCAAGGAGATGATCCTCGCCTTCCGCATCGAGCAGGCCTATTCGAAGGACCGCATCCTCGAGCTCTACCTTAACGAGATTTTCTTCGGGCTTGGCGCCTATGGCGTCGCCGGCGCAGCACTCACCTATTTCGACAAGGCGGTGAATGAACTCACCGTGGCGGAGGCAGCCTATCTGGCGGCTTTGCCGAAAGGCCCCTCCAACTATCACCCATTCAAATATGCCGACCGCGCCATCGAGCGCCGCAACTGGGTGATCGACCAGATGGTCGGCAACGGCTACGTCACGCAAGAGGAAGGCGCCAAGGCCAAGGCCGAGCCGCTCGGCGTCAAGCCACGCCGCTCCGGCACCTATCTGTTCGCCGGCGAATATTTCACCGAGGAGGTGCGTCGCCAGATCAGCGCGCGCTACGGCGAGAATGCCCTCTACGAGGGCGGCCTGTCCGTCCGTACGACGCTCGATCCCAAGATGCAGCTCATCGCCCGCAAAGCCATGCAGAACGGCCTGATGAAGTTCGATACGCTGCGCGGCTATCGCGGGCCGGTGAAGACCATCGACGTATCCGGCGACTGGGGCGTGCCTTTGAGCGAAGTCAAGGGACTGGACGACGTGCCCGAATGGTCGCTCGCCGTCGTGCTCGACAGCTCGGAGAGCGGCCTGTCGATCGGCCTTCGGCCGACCCGGCAGATCTCGGGCGAACTCGTCAAGGATCGCATCGAAGGCACCGTCAGCCGCGAGGACATGAGTTTCGCCATGCGTCATGTGGTCGGCGGCAAGACCGTCAAGGCCAAATCGCCGGCGGACGTGCTGAAGCCTGGCGACGTCATCTTCGTGCAGAAGAAAGAAGATACGGATGGGGCCTATATCTTGCGCCAGGCCCCCGAAGTGGAGGGCGGCCTGATCGCCATGGATCCGCATACCGGGCGCGTTCTGGCCATGGTCGGCGGGTTCTCCTATTCGCTATCCGAATTCAACCGTACCACGCAGGCCATGCGGCAGCCGGGTTCGTCGTTCAAGCCGATCGTCTATGCGGCCGCTCTCGACAATGGCTATACGCCGGCTTCGGTGATCATGGATGGCCCGATCACCATCAAGAGCGGCAACACGACCTGGACGCCGAAAAACTACGATGGAAGGACTGCGGGCCCGGCGACCTTGCGGTCCGGCATCGAGAGGTCGCGCAATCTGATGACTGTGCGCCTGGCCAACGACATGGGCATGAAGCTGGTCGCCGAATATGCCGAGCGCTTCGGCGTCTATGATCGACTGGCGCCGTATCTGCCGATGGCGCTGGGGTCGGGCGAGACGACCGTGATGCGCATGGTATCGGCTTATTCGATCATGGCAAACGGCGGCAAGTCGATCAAGCCGACGCTGATCGACCGGATCCAGGACCGCTACGGCAAGACGGTCTACAGGCAGGACGAACGCGGCTGCAAAAATTGCAATGCGGCTGAATGGCAGAACCAGCCTGAGCCGGAACTGGTCGACAATTCCGAGCAGGTGCTCGATCCGATGACCGCCTATCAGATCACTTCGATGATGGAGGGCGTCGTCGAGCGCGGTACCGGCGCTACCGTTGCCGAACTCGGCCGCCACATCGCCGGCAAGACTGGAACGACAAACGATGAGAAGGATACCTGGTTCATCGGCTATACGCCCAACCTCGTTGTCGGCCTTTATATGGGCTATGATCAGCCCAAAGGTCTTGGCAAGGGCGCGACCGGCGGCGGCCTTGCTGCGCCGATCTTCAAGGACTTCATGCGCGTGGCGCTGGATGGCACGCCCAATATCGATTTCCAGATTCCCGAAGGCATGAAGCTGATCGCCATCAATCGCAAAACCGGCATGCGGGCCAACCCGGACGACGCCGGCGCCTTTATCGAAGCCTTCAAGCCGGGCACCGGCCCCGCCGACAGCTATTGGGTGATCGGCATGGGTGAGGACGGCTCCAACGCCTCCGGCGGCGCGCTGTCGCCACAGGCCAACCAAGCCATCCAGTCCGGCGGCGGCGGGCTGTACTGACATAGGATAGGGTATTTGGGCCGGTTTTCGAGCCGGCCCATTTCGCTTTACAGGCGGCGGTGCCGTCCCTATGTATCGCGCCAACCCAAGCTCTGCTTAAGCGACAGGGCACCATTTCAGCACAGGACAGAACGGCCAGCCATGCGCGCGGAAACGCAGAATATTGTCGACGAAATCAAGCAGGCGATAACCCTGCTGAGGAGGCATCTTTGACTGGGATCAAGCCATAAAGCGGCTTGAATACCTGAATGTGCGTGCCGAGGATTCGAGCCTCTGGAACGAACCGCTGGAGGCGCAGAAGCTGATGCGTGAGCGCCAGGGCCTCGAGGAAGGCATCGCCGCAGTCAAAGGCCTCACCCAGGCGCTGGAAGACAATATCGGCTTGATCGAGCTTGGCGAGGAAGAAGGGGATGAGGGCGTCGTCGCCGAGGCGGAAGCGGCGATCCGCTCGATGCGCGGCGAAGCAAAGGCCCGCCAGATCGAGACGCTGCTTTCCGGCGAGGCCGACGCCAACGACAGCTATCTCGAAATCCATGCCGGCGCCGGCGGCACCGAAAGCCAGGACTGGGCCTCGATGCTCCTGCGCATGTACACGCGTTGGGCCGAGCGGCGCCGCTTCAAGGTCGAGGTGCTGGAAGTGCATGACGGCGAAGAGGCCGGCATCAAGTCCGCCACGCTGCTGATCAAGGGCCACAACGCCTATGGTTGGCTGAAGACGGAATCCGGCGTTCACCGTCTCGTGCGTATTTCGCCCTATGACAGCAATGCGCGCCGTCACACCTCCTTCGCCAGCGTCTGGGTCTATCCCGTGATCGACGATACGATCGAGATCGACGTTTCCGAATCGGATGTCCGCATCGACACCTATCGTTCGTCCGGATCGGGCGGCCAGCACGTCAACACCACCGATTCAGCGGTCCGCATCACCCATCTCGCCACCGGCATCGCGGTCGCCTGCCAGGCTGAGCGCTCCCAGCACAAGAACAAGGCGAAGGCCTGGGAGATGCTGCGTTCGCGGCTCTACGAGGAAGAACTGAAGAAGCGCGAGGCGGTGGCCAACGCCACCGAAGCGTCGAAAAGCGATATCGGCTGGGGCCATCAGATCCGCTCCTACGTTCTGCAGCCCTATCAGTTGGTGAAGGATCTGCGCACGGGCGTCGAGAGCACAAGCCCGTCGAGCGTGCTGGACGGCGACCTCGACGATTTCATGGAGGCCTCGCTATCGCAGCGCATCGAGGGCGGCGCCGGCGAAGTGGTGGCCGATATCGACTGAAGCTTCTAAGCCCCAAGCAGCAGGAACATCACGCTAGAGTAACAGGCTCTTCACTGTAATTGAGCGGGTGCTTTATCGCTCTGTTTTTTCATCGAATTTTCGACAATTACTTCTACCTCCGGGTTCATTGTTGCAGGCCTGCCGTCGCCTGGCCCGGAACCACTGCGAGTTCAATCTCGTTATCCGCGCGATCCCACTGCCGGGGTTGATGAGTCACTCTCGTCAGCCCCGGCAGGCTGGTTCCGGCTGCAGATGCGGCGCTCGATTGCACAGCAATTTCTTGCGCCAGCAAAGGAATCAGGCCAGCATCCGAACGTTGGGGGAAAAAGCATTTATGGCCGGACGCGGCGTATCTGCGACCTGACGAGCCGGCCACTGGGAAGATACGTTCCAAGAACGGGCAAGCGAAACGCTTGATAACTCGGTGATAGGAATTGCGCCCATGCCTGCTTCCACAACCCGACTGGCCTCTGCCGTCAAGACGGCGCGCCGCCTCCTGAATTCGATCAATGCGGTGGTGGTTCTGACGGCCGCCACCATTGTATTTGCAGCGCCGGCTTTGGCGCACGACGCCACGCCGACTGCAGCGAAGCCGCAAGGCTGGAGTTACCCATTCTCCTGTTGTTCCGGCTACGATTGCCGCGCGGTCTCGCAGACGTCGATCAGCGAGCGTCCGGAGGGCTATGTCATCAAGGGAACAGGCGAGGTCGTGGGCTACAGCGATGCACGGATCAAGAATTCGCCCGACGGCGAATATCACTGGTGTTCGGTCGCCGGCGCCAATGACGGAAAGACCATCTGCCTGTTCGTGCCACCGTCGTCGTTTTGATGCATGTCGCCCAAAAGCTTGCTCCGAGGGCCATGGCCTGACCCGAGGCTGCGTAGCGGTTTTGGGATACGACATGAATCAAAAAGAGTGAAGCGCGCCACGCGTCCGACGCAGGTAAGCCGAGTCTGCTGACAGACGGTTGTCAACGGCGCCTCTTTATGTTGCCTTACCGCGCTGGCGCGAAGCAATCGCGAGGGAGGAGTCATGACCATAAAGGCAAGCTGCCACTGCAGGGCGACAACGTTCGAGGTTTCGGAAGCGCCGCTAACCGTGACGCAATGCACCTGCTCCTTCTGCTCGAAACGCGGCTCGTTGTGGGCCTATTACGTCCCGTCGCAATTCAAGCTCACCAGCCCGCTCAAGAATGTCTCTTTCTATCAATGGGGCTCGCAAACGGTAAAACATGGTTTCTGCGCCACCTGCGGCTGCGGCACCTTCACCGAAACGCCGGACTGGTCGACCGGCAAGCCGGATTTCGACAATCCGAAAATCAGCGTGAATTCTCGCCTGTTCGACGATTTCGACCTCGATCAGGTCGAGGTCGTCGTCATCGACGGCAAGAATCTCTGGTAGCCGACAGTCTCTGCCAGCCGATCGGAATTGCGCAAATAGCGGCGGTTGAATTGACCGGGAAAAGCCGTGGCCAGCCGCTTTTCCCCTTCCATTTTTCGCCGCAATTCATGTTACAAGCAAAGAGCGACGTGCGTGCACTTGGACGCACAAGGGATGCGGCGCCCCACTGGTGGGACCGCGGACTGGAGAGGGACTACCTGATGAAAAAGACTGTGCTCGTCGCAGTGGCGACGGCTGTGCTCGTGAGTGCCTGCACCACCACCGATCCGTATACCGGACAACAGAAAGTTTCCAACACTGCGGCCGGCGCCGGCATCGGCGCGCTGGCGGGTGCGGGGCTCGGCCTGCTCGCCGGCGGCAACGATCGCCGCAATGCGCTGATCGGCGCTGGCGTCGGCGCTCTCGCTGGCGGCGCCATCGGCGCCACGATGGACCAGAACGAGGCCGAACTGCGCCGGCAGCTTCAGGGTTCCGGCGTCAGCGTCACCCGCAGCGGCGACCAGATCATCCTCAACATGCCGTCCGACATCACCTTCAACGTCGACCAGGACGCGGTGAAGCCCGGCTTCTATCAAGTGCTGAATTCGGTCGCGCTTGTGCTGAACAAGTTCCGCCAGACCACCGTCGACGTGTTCGGCCACACCGACTCGACCGGTGGCGACGAACACAATTTCGACCTGTCGCAGCGCCGCGCGCTGGCGGTCGCCAATTATCTGTCCGGGCAGGGGGTCGATACCCGCCGCTTCGCCGTCACCGGCTTCGGCAAGACGCGTCCGATCGCCTCCAACGCGTCGGCCGCCGGCCGCGCCCAGAACCGCCGCGTCGAGATCCAGCTCTCACCGCTCACCTGAGCAAGACACGCAAGAAGACGGCTTTGCACATGAAAACGGCCCCGCAAGGGGCCGTTTTTGCTGGTCTTTGAGAATTTCTGCTGTGATCAGCCCAATTTCTGCTGTGATCAGCCCTTGGCGACGATGCGCATGAACGCGGGCATGTCGTCACCGAATCCGACGGTCCCATCGTTGTCTTCCTGGCGATGGCGGGCCGGGCGATTGCCGTCGCGCTGCGGCCTGGTGTCGCCACGTTCCGGCGCGCGCTGTTCGTTGCGATGGCGATCGGGCGAAGCCTTGCGATCGGGGGAAGATTGGCGTTCGGGTGAAGCTTGGCGTTCGGGTGAAGTGTGGCGCTCGGTGTTTTCCGAGCGGATCGCTTCCTTGCGCGCGCGCCGCTCACCGGCATCGGCGACCGGGGGCTCGGCTGCCACCGGCTGTTCCTCGCGCGCCGCATCCGGTGCTGCAGCTTCCCTTTGCTTGGCGTGGCGTTCGCGTGGCCTGCGTTCGCCCCTCTCCTTGCCATCGTCCTTGCGGCCGGGGGGGGGGGGGGGGGCGCCGCCCCCGCGGGGGGGGGGGGGGGGGGGGGGGGGGCGGGGGGCCCCCCCTCCCCTCCCCTGGGGCTGGGGGGCGGGGGGGGGGGGGCCCCCCGCGGCCACGGCGGGGAGCATCGTCGTCCCCGCTCTCGCTCGCGACGACTGTCGACAGATCTCCGTCATGCCACTCGATCTTGTTGCCGATCAGCCGTTCGATCGCCTCGATGTATTTGGTGTCGGACTTGGTGGCGATGGTGAAGGATTTGCCCGAGCGGCCGGCGCGGCCGGTGCGGCCGATGCGATGGACATAGTCCTCGGCATGGATCGGCACGTCGTAATTGAAGACGTGGCTGACGTCGGGGATGTCGAGGCCGCGCGCCGCGACGTCCGACGCAACGAGGTAGCGCAGTTTGCCGTCACGGAAATTGGCCAGCATCTGCATGCGCGCGCGCTGGTCCATGTCACCATGCAGCGCGCCGGCGTCGAAATCATGTTTCAGCAGCGAGCGGAAAAGCTCCGAGACCTCGATCTTGCGGTTGCAGAAGATGATGGCGTTCTTCAGTTCCGCATCCTCGGCCTTTATCAGATTGCGCAGGGTCTCGCGCTTGTCCCAGGGTTTCGAGCCGGATTTCACCAGCCGCTGGATGATGTTGGTCGCGGCGGACGCCGCCTTCGAAACCTCGACGCGCACCGGCGCGTGCAGGAATTTCTCGGTGAGCTTGGTGATCTCAGGCGGCATCGTCGCCGAGAAGAACAGCGTCTGCCGCGTGAACGGGATCATCTCGCAGATGCGCTCGATGTCGGGAATGAAGCCCATGTCGAGCATGCGGTCGGCCTCATCGATGACCAGGATCTCGACGCCGTTGAGCAGAAGCTTTCCGCGCTCGCGATGATCGAGCAGGCGGCCTGGCGTCGCGATCAGCACGTCGGCGCCGCGCTCCAGCTTCTTGTCCTGCTCGTCGAAGGATACGCCGCCGATCAGCAGCGCGATGTTGAGCTTGTGGTTCTTGCCGTATCTGATGAAGTTCTCTTCAACCTGCGCGGCAAGCTCGCGCGTTGGCTCAAGGATCAGCGTGCGTGGCATGCGCGCGCGCGCCCGGCCTTTTTCGAGGCGGGTCAGCATCGGCAGCACGAACGAGGCCGTCTTGCCGGTGCCGGTCTGGGCGATGCCCAAAATATCCTTGCCGAGCAAGGCGTGCGGAATGGCGCCGGCCTGGATCGGTGTCGGTTCGGTGTAACCGGCATCGGTAACTGCGGAAAGGACCTTCGGCGACAGGCCGAGGTCTGCGAAGGTCAACACGTCTTGAGCGATCTGGGTGTCTGAGGACAAGTTTGGCTGTCTTTGGCTGGTTCGGGGGCGCAACGCAAGCGGTCGCGGCAAGCGCCGCGCGCCTGCAAGATTGGCATTGCAGGTAGGCGCAAGCCCACGATTTGTCAACACAAACAGGCGGGGGACGGCACGATTGTGAAGTCGTAACCTTAATCGCGATGCTTAATCGATCTGCTGTCGCTGCGCCGGCTCAATAGCGGAACTGTTCGGCGAGAATGCGCTCGTTCCACGAGTGGCTCGGATCGAACAGCAGCGTCGCTGTTACCGTAGGCGATTCCTGCACCGTAACCGAGGTTACGGCCTTCACCTCGGTGTGGTCGGCGGCGGCGTTCACCGGCCGCTTTTCCGCCTCCAGAATGTCGAAACGAACGGTCGACTTGTTGGAGAGCAGCGCGGCGCGCCCCCCGGGCGGGCGGGGCGGCCGGGCCCGGGGGCGCGCCCCCCCCCGCCCGGGGGGCGGGCGGGGAGGGGCGGGGGCCGGCCCGGTGGTGGGCGGGGGGGTTTTAA
>NZ_JBVVQQ010000014.1:157729-181406 GCF_055811135.1 Mesorhizobium sp. WSM4817
GCTCCCCGCGCCCGCCCCCGCCCCCCCCCCGCCCCTGCGCGCCCCCCCCCCCCCCCCCCCCTCACCACCCCCCCCCCCCCCCCCGGGGGGGGTTTCGGCCCCCCCCCCCCCCCCCCCCGGGGCGCGGGCGGAACGGACTGACCGGGGTCAGCGCCAGCAGCGGCGCGTCGAGCGGCAGGATCGGTCCGTGCGCGGACAGGTTGTAGGCGGTCGAGCCGGCCGGCGTCGCGACCATCACACCGTCGCAGTTCAATTCCTCCAGCCGCACTTGCCCGTCCACGGTGATACGGATCTTGGCCGTCTGGTAGGACTGGCGCCACAGCGCAACCTCATTGATCGCCAACGCCGAGATCGTTTCGCCCTCTGCCATCACCGCCTGCATCTCCAGCGGACGGATCGTTTCGGCAACGGCCGCGGCGATGCGCCCGGTCAAACCGCTGGCGCGGTATTCGTTCATCAGGAAGCCGATGGTGCCACGGTTCATGCCGTAGACCTTTTTTCCGGTGCTCATCGTGTCGCGCAAGGTCTGCAACAGGAAGCCGTCGCCGCCCAGCGCCACGA
The DNA here is from genome assembly GCF_055811135.1 of Mesorhizobium sp. WSM4817. Taxonomy (NCBI): domain Bacteria; kingdom Pseudomonadati; phylum Pseudomonadota; class Alphaproteobacteria; order Hyphomicrobiales; family Phyllobacteriaceae; genus Mesorhizobium; species Mesorhizobium sp. WSM4817. The sequence continues at coordinate 158,291 of NZ_JBVVQQ010000014.1, forward strand.
CGATCTCTGCATCCTCGATGGGTGCTTGGCCATAGCGCGCCGAAAGGCTCTCCAGCGCCGCCTTGGCGTCGGCGGTGTCGGACGAGACGAAAGCGAAGCGGCTGGCGGCTTTGTTCATGGCTCCCCAATGGCGAGTGTTGATGGCGACCGGTCGGTGGCGACCGGTTTGCTTGGGCCGCGCCAGCGCCGGGTTAGCATGGGCTGGCAGATCTGCAAAGCGAGACATCTGGCGCCGCTTGATACAGCGCCGGGAGGAGCCGCCGGCCTGCTGCTCGCGCATCGTGTCGAGTGACAAGCGAAAGTGATGGTTAAGACGGGAATTAAACTCTCGTAAAGCCGGATCGACCATGTTAGCCGGCAGTGGATGGGCGGCGTGGGGGCCAGCTAGTCGGACCGATTTATTGCCGGTAACACGCCTGATTGTCATCGTCCTGATGCTGGGAAGTTTCGCGCTTGCCTTTGCCCAACTGGTGCGCCAGTCGGAACAGACGAGTTTGAGACCCCAACCCACGGCTTCACGCTGCGGCGATGCCGCCGGCACGCCGTGCCCGCAACGGGCGTTGTGACTTCGCCAAGCACTTCTCGCGATAGGAGGCCGGTGCTTAGCGCGCCTGCAGCAGATGGCAGCCGGCCTGCCGCTTTTGTGCGAGATACTCGTCGATAAGCTGGCGGTAGCGCACCTTGCCAAAGCTCGGGAAGTGCCCGCCATGCACGACCGTAACATCGAGCTCGCGCATCCGCAGCAGCGTCTCGACATAGTCGTCGACAGCGGAATGATAGACATCGTCGATCAGCGGGCCGTCATAGACGATGTCGCCGGAAAGCAGGATGCCGGTCTTCCTCTCGTAGAGCGCGATGCCACCGGGTGAATGGCCCGGCGTGTGGATCACATCGAAGGCACGGTCGCCGAGATCGACGAAATCGCCTTCTCCAAGCAAACGATCGGCCGGCGCCGGCTGGATCCGGTAGCGCGGGGCATCCCAGCCCTGCGGCATTGCGTCGAACATGGCGTCGGTCGCGTAGCGGTCGGCGACCGTCCATTCATTGCGCGGATCGGCGAGGATTTCCGCTTCGGCCGCATGCACGCAACGGTCCGGAAATTCGTGATGGCAGCCGATATGGTCGAAATGCGTGTGGCTCGCTACGCAAACGAGCTTTCGCTCCGTCACCAGCGGGACGTGGCGCCGCAGGCTGAAATGGCCGAGGCCGGTGTCGAACAGAAGATCGCGATCGCGGCCGCGCACATGCCAGATGTTGCAGCGAAAGAACGGCTTGATCCACGGCTCGTGGATCAGCGTCACGCCATCGCTCATACGGATGGCTTCATACCAATTCGGTGCGTCGATGATCGGAAGCGTGCCCATGGCTCAGCCCGCCAGAAGAATGACATCGCCAGCGTCGCACGAAACCGCAGAGATGTCGCCCGGCTGGACGACCGCAGCAGCGGGAACCCTGGCGATGAAGTGCAGCGCCGGGTCTTTCTCGGAGACAGCAAGCACGCGCTTGAAGCTGCCCTGAAACACCACGTCGCTCACCTTGGCCGTGCCGAGCCTTACCGCGCCGCCGGTTGTGCCGAGGACAAGGTGCTCCGGACGAACGGCGAGGGCGACAGTCGTTCCGGCCGGCAGTGTGCCGGTTAGCGAAAGCGCTCCGATTTGGGTCGCGACAGTGATTGTTCCGTGCTCCGCCGCCGTCACCGTTCCCGATATCAGCGTGCTCTCACCCATGAAGGTTGCGGAAAAGCGCGTCGCCGGCCGCGCATAGACGCGCTCCGGCGGCCCTTCGTCCTCGATGCGCCCGTCATTCATCACCACGCAATGGTCGGCCAGCGCCATCGCCTCTTCCTGGTCGTGGGTGACATGGATGAAGGCGGTGCCGACGCGTTTCTGGATCGCTTTCAACTCGTCCTGCATCTGCCGGCGCAGTTTTAGGTCGAGCGCGCCGAGCGGTTCGTCGAGCAGCAGCACGGCCGGCTCGACGACAAGCGCGCGGGCCAGCGCGACGCGCTGCCGCTGGCCGCCGGAAAGCTGGTGCGGCTTCTTGTCGAAGGCGGTGGCCAGCCCGACCAGCGCCAGCGCCTCGCGCGTCCGCGTGGTCCGTGTCGCGGCATCGACGCCTTGCATGCGCAGGCCGAAGCCGACATTGCTGCCGGCGCTCATGTGCGGAAACAGCGCATAGTCCTGGAACACCGTCGTCGTCGGGCGCTTCGCCGGCGGCACCGCGGTGCAGTCCTCGCCGCGGATCAGCACCTTGCCTTGGCTCGGCGTGACGAAGCCGCCGAGAATGGACAAAAGCGTCGTCTTGCCGGAGCCCGACGGGCCGAGCAGGATGGTGTAGCTGCCCGGCTCGATTTGCAGCGACACGTTCCTCAGCACGGTGTGCTGGCCGAAGCGATGCGAGACCGCGCGGACATCGACCAGTGGCGCGGTCATGCCGGCTTCCTCCGCAACAGCATCAGTTCAAAAAGCACGACCAGCACGATGGAGACGGCGAAGACCAGCGAGCCGACGGCGTTGGTCTTGGGATTGAGGCCGGAGCGCAGGAGGTTCCAGATCTCGACCGGCAGCGTCGTGTCGAAACGCGTCAGCAGGAACGAGATCACGAATTCGTCCCAGGAGAAGGTCATCGACAGGAAGAAACCGGCAAAGATCGCTGGCGCCATGACAGGCACGGTGATCAGCAGCAGCACCTTCCATTCGGGCGCACCGAGGTCGCGCGCGGCACGCTCGATGTTGATCTGGTGGTCGCCCATCTGGCTGTAGATGATGGCAAAGCAGAGCGGCAGGTTGATCACGACATGGCCGATGCCGGCGGCAAGCAGCGATTTCGGTATGCCGGCCCAGTTGAACAGCACCAGCAGCCCCATGCCGATGATGAGATAGCTCACGGTCAGCGGCAGCGTGATCAGCCCGCGCAGCAGGGCCGAGCCGGGCAGGACGAAACGCGCAAAACCCCAGGCAGAGAGGAAACCGAGCGTGACTGCGGCAGCCGAGGAGAGGGCCGCGACCAGAAGCGAATTGACCAGCGCCGAGGTCAGCCGCGTGTCGGCGAGCACGGCGTCGTACCAGCGCAGCGACGGCCCGGTGAAGGGAGGGATCGGAAACGACGTCGCCTGCAGCGAAAACAGCACCAGCACGACCACCGGCAGGAAGATGAAGCCATAGATGGCGACGGCGTAGAGCCAGGAGACGATGCGGACAAGCGCGCGCACGGTCAGGCCCGCTCGATCTTGAGCCAGCGGGCGCAGGCGAGATAGGCAATCGTGACCACCGCCATCAGGATAATCGACAGCGCCGAGGCGAGTGGAAAGTCGCCGCGCCGGCCGATCTGCATCATCACCAGCTGCGGCATCAAAAGCTCGTTGTTGCCGCCGAGGATCTGCGGCGTGATGTAGTCGCCGATGCACAGCACGAAGGTGAGGAAGGCGCCGACCATGATGCCGGGCAAGGTCAGCGGCAGGACGACATGCAGGAACGTGCGCACCGGCCCGGCGCCGAGATCGGCGGCTGCCTTGCGGTAGCTCGGGCTGAGCTGCTTCAGATTGGCGAAGATCGTCAGCGTCAAAAGCATGACGAAGAAGTGCACGAAGCCGATGACCGTTGCCAGCCGCGTGTTGGCGAGCTGCAGCGGCTCGCTGAACAGGCCGGAGCCGGTCAGCGCGCGGTTGATCACGCCGTTTTGCGCCAGCACCAGCAGCCAGGAATAGGAGCGCACGACATAGGAGGTCCAGAACGGCAGCACCGCCAGCATCAGCGCCAGCCGCTGCCAGCGCTCCGGCACCTGTTCGGCCAGGATCCAGGCGAAAGGGTAGGCGAGCAGCACCGAAATCACGGTGACGATGGCTGTGACCTGCAGCGAATTCACCATCGCCTGCCAATAGGCCGGGTTGGTGAAGAACTGGCTGTAATTAGCGAGTGTAAAGCCGCCGCCGTCATGCGCCGTCAGGCTGGAAAACCCCATGGCGACGAATGGCAGCACGAAGAACAGCAGCGTCCAGCCGAGCGCCGGCGTGACCAGCGCCCAGGGCAGGCCCGCCCGGGGCAGGGCGCGGCCCGCCCGGGGCAGGGCACGCCCGCTGTTGGTGGCAGAGTTCACGACCGGCGACCGGTCACTGCGCCTGCAGCATTTCGGTCCAGACGTCCTGCATCTTCTTGTCGAGATCGGCATCCGGCGCCGGGTAGGGCTGGGCGCGGGCGAGGAAATCCGGCTGCTCGTCGAAGCGCAGGATCTTCTTCTGCTCATCGGTCAGAGCCGCCTTGGTATTCGCCGGCATGCCCCAATAGCAGGCCGAGGTGGCAAGCCGCGCCTGGCCTTCAGGGCTCATAATGTACTGGATGAATTTTAGCGCCGTGTCCTTGTTTTTGGAATCCTTGAACATGGCCAGCGACTGCGACCACAGCACAGCACCTTCTCTGGGAATCGAGAAGTCAAGGGCAGGGTTCTCCTTGGCCAGCCCGGCTGTCACCCATTCGCCGCCGCCGACCAGAATGTCGACCTCGCCGGTCGCCAGCGCGGTCTGGCTGGCGGTCACTTCGCCGACCAGCTTGGCATTGGCCTTCATCTTGAGCAGCTCTTGCTTGATAGCCGGAAGGTCGGCTTCGGTCAGTTCGGCGGTCTTCTTGCCGATCGCCAGCGCTGCCATGCCGATGACCGGCAGGTAATAGTCGTAGATGGCGATCTTGCCCTTGTATTTGTCGCCGGTCAGCGCGGCCAGCGACTGCATGTCGGCCGGATCGACCTTGGTCTTGTTGTAGCCGATTGTGTTGTAGCCGAACTTTTCGGTGACGCCGTAGCGCTTGCCGTCGACGACGGTGGAGCTGTCCATCTTCACCTGGGGAAAAAGGTCTGCCAGCGGCAGCTCGTCTTCCGGCAGCGGTTCGAACAGGCCCTTTTCGACACCACGCGGTATGTCGATGCTGTCGATCACCATCACGTCCCAATCGCCGGGCTGCGACTGCTCGACAATCGCCATGCCGGCGCCGGTGCCTTCGAATTCCTTGACATTGACCTTGACGCCATTGGCCTCCTCGAAGGGCTGCAGCAGCGCCGGGTCGGCGTGATCGCACCAGATCAAGGCGTTGAGATCGGCGGCCTGAGCGAGTGTGCCCGTCGCCAACAGCAGCGCTGTCGCCGCACATGCACCGTGGAGGTGGCTCTTCAGATCGGAAAGCGGCTTCCTGGTTGCTGGATTCGAGATGTCTGGATTGATGGTCATCGAGTGTTCTCCCTTGCCTTTCTGGCTTCTGGCAAAAAATTGAACCAATTCTAAAATTGAGTCAATTCTGTTTTTATGGCAGATAGCCGATATGAGCGGATTGCGGGCAAGGCAAAAGGCGGATCGGCATCGCCGCATCATCGAGGCGGCGGCGGCGCTTTTTCGCGACACCGGCTATGAAGCCGCCAAGATCGAGACGATCGCGGCGCAGGCGGAAGTCTCGGTCGGCACGATCTACAACTATTACCAGAACAAGGGCGACATCCTCGGCGCCATCGTCTCGATGGAGGTCAACGAGGTGCTCAATGCCGGGCAGGGCGTGGTCGCCAACCCGCCGGCCAATGTCGGCGATGCGCTCGATACGCTGCTCGGCATCTATATCGAGCATTCGCTGCATTATCTCAGCAAGGAGATGTGGCGGCAGGCGATGGCGATCTCGACGCAACTGCCCGACAGCCCGTTCGGCCAGGCTTACACGGCGCTCGACCGGGCGCTGACCGAGCAGATCCGCGCGCTGATCGCCCGGCTGCAGGCGATCGGCCTGGTCCGCCGCGATATCGACGGGCAGGCGCTCGGCGAACTGGTGTTCAACAACATGAACATGATGTTCATCGAATTCGTGAAGCGCGACGGGGCGAGGATTGCCGAACTGCGCGCCGCTATACGAAGGCAGAACCGGATTCTGGTGGCGGCGATCGCGGTGTGAAGGGCTCCCGATGGGATTTCTGTGGCCCGAACGCCGCTAAGCCGCAATCGCGCAGGTTCAATTCCGCTGGTGGGAGCACTTCCGCTGTCGACTACATCGGCGGTGTTCTACCGAGCATGCCTGGGTGGCCGCGCACGTGGAAACGGCACGACGGTCAGTGGCGCCTTACGGAATTCGGCGATGGCTATTTCTTCAATCAGCAAGTCCAGTGCCTCGCTGACGCGCTGGCTCGTTTCATCCATGCCGCAGAGCCGGTTTTGGGCGCACTCCAAGAGCTCGCGCGCCGCAGCGAAGTCGCTTCGCATGACACCACCCGTTGTTTAGCCCACCGCCCGGACATTGTCAGCGCGCGAAATTGAGCGATTGCTAATATACATAGGGGCATTTTAATCGAATGGCATTAATGGCCGGGAGCAGGAGATGCCGGCCGGTCCGCATCCCTGTTGCATCCATTGGTTCTGATGCCACGGGCCGGAGGCATGGCGCTTTGCTTTGCGAAGCGCGGGGGATTAGTCCTGATACGATCTTGGGCGGCTTAGAAATTCTCTGGCGGCAGCGATCTGGCGTCGATGCTCGCGAAGGAAGGCCAGGCTGAAACAGATCGAAAAGGCCAATCCCGAAAAGGCTATCGTTGCCTGCGAGGTCGGATCGGGATCGGCAATCATCAGGAAGCGGAAACCGCACGCCAACGCGAGGGCAGCAAGGCTGCCATACATCCCACCAATTAAGGGGGCGATCGTGCGTTTCTGCTCCAACGGCGACTCCTATGGTTTCCGCAAGGGGAATACCTGTGGTCCGCTAGCGAATATATGTGTTCAAGCTGATGGGCTATGGCCCCGGCCTGTGGAAATCGGGGATGAGCAGATTTCGGCCGACCCTGACGATCACTAGGGCGTCGGGCTTGAAAGGTAGAGAAATATCGGTTTGTGTTACCCCTCTTGGGGGCTGCAATGAAGCGTCTTTTACTCGCGCCACTAGTGGGACTTACGATTTTTACTGCTGACGCCCGAGCAGCAGTCGATCCGAGGTACAAGGCCGAACAGAGCGCCTTGATTAAATGCAATCAGTTGTGGTCGGCAAAGCTGTCAGTTCAGCGCGGCAATCCGTATTCGTTAGCGAGAAAAGCGCAGCAATTGTGCGCCGGACAAGAAGCAGCATACGAGCGAGCGATGCGGCCGATCCTTTACTACAAGGAGGTAGCCGATCGACACATGCGAAAGATCCGTGCCTTTCAGCTGAAGTCCAATGCTGCGATGATCGTCAAAGTCCGCGCACTCATGACAAAGAGAAAGCGATGACCAAGCCATGCCGTGCCGGAAAGAATGTCGGGGGATCACAGTAACCGCGTCTCCTGTGCCCCTTCGGCTACATCTTAGGATCAAGCTTCGCCCCAGGAAAGCTTCGACGCCGTCGCTAAAGAGCAGGGCACGCTTCGAACTCAATAACCATTCCGCCTGCTTATAATCTCGCGTCGGCTACTGCCAGATCATCGACATGTTGATCGAACACGCGGTGGCGAGGTTATGGGGTGCGGTGATCCTAGCAATGTCGCGTAACGCCAATTGCTTTTCGAATTGAATTATTTCAACCTCGCTTTGCAGGGTCGGGCGATGCTTGGGTCGAGATCGCCAAATATCGAGGGGGGCAACGTTGAACCGGATTTTGATTGTCCTCGGCGCGGCAGTTTGCGTCCTATCTTCGGCCGCTTCAGCCGGACAGGGAGTGCCGCAAAACATTATTTTCCTGGCTCGGATGGCCGACGCCAAGTTGAATTTGGCCGCTACAATGGCAGGTAACGTCAACGGCGTTGCGCAGAGATGCCGGGCGCTGAAGCTGAACGAAAATGGAAAAGCCATTATAGCCGTTCCAGTCCTTTTGTACGACGGTGTCGATAAACACCTGACACCCAATCCACCTAAGTTCAAGAGGGCCATCCGCATGAAGCCGCTTACAACAAAGCGGTGCGGCGCAGGGATGATTGCCAGACTGAGAAGGCCAAGTACCCGAGACTCTATCGGTAGATAGCTGTCGCCATCATTAACCGAAATTATGTTGCAGAAGCGGGTGCACCAACTTGGTCATTGATATCTTTTCCAAGCGGCAGAAGCGTCAGCGGGGCGAAATGCCGGCCAGGAAGGTGACGAGCATCTTCATAAGCGATCCTCCTTTGCTGGTCCCCGCAACTGACTGAAACTCCATCGAACGGCTTTCTGTTGCGTGGGCCGCTTTGCAGAGTGTGGACGGCCCTCAACGTCAAGCCCGGAAGCGCATCCCGCCGGGCCTGATATCCGATGTCACGATCAGCCGCCGTTAGCAGGTGCTGCCGGAGCAGGTGCTGCCGGAGCGGGTGCGGCCGGCTCTGCCGGAGCGGGCGCGGCTGGGGCAGGTGCGCTCGGCTCTGCCGGAGCGGACGCGGCTGGCGCTTCGACGTTGGGCGCTTCAACCCTAGGCGCTTCAACCTTTACGTCGACGTCCTTTCCGGTACCCCCGCCGTTGATGTTGATAACGCCGGTGAACAACAGCAGGATCACGATTGCGATAATAGCGAGAACGACGGCGACAGCGGTGCCGGCGCCATTTCCGCCTGAGTTAACAACGGTGGGACCGTCAGCCATGACTATCTCCTATTCTCAATTATCACTGGTCGGCAACGGGAGCGGCGGGCACTTAGTTCCGGCGCCGGGCTATGGTCCATGACGCAGTAAGACTGAAGTCTGTGCGTTAAAGACAGAGGGCTGAGGCTGGCAACCAAGATCTTGGCAAAGGATTGGTATTTGGCCGCCGAGCAAAGTCCCTTCATCGGTGGTTCCGGGTGCCTCGCTGTATACTCATCGGCAGGCACCCGATATGGCACCCTAACGGCGGAAAGAACTGTGACCCTTATCCTGAGCAAACAGAATGCCGATGCGGTCGCGAGCCGACCCGCCAATGACAATCAAACTCCTGACTCAACAGATTTTTCGGCGGTTGATCTTGTTTCGTCGAGCGACGACGACGTCGTTGCAATCGTCAGGCGAACAGAGCGCCTGGCCCTCGCCGTGATTATAGTAATGGCGATCTTCCTGATTTTTGCACCGGTATTCTTCATTGCCCTGATGTATGGGATCTAGAGGTCCCGATTAGCCCTCGTCCCCCTCGCGCAGCGCGGCAAAATCCGAAAGGCCAGCCTCGACTGGCAATCGTTTACGGCGAATATGATGGAGATCGCCCAATCACATCAACTATCAATTTTGACAGTCCCGGCGACATCAGCCGCGTTCCATCGATTTAAGAGAATAGAGCAACAGCAATGACCGCTGAGCGTATCTTTGTCGAAAGCACCAATATCTATGTGTTGCTGAACGGCAATAAGATTGTGAAAAAGTCAGAAAAGCACTGACTCGCATGTTAATCCACACGCAATTTGTGTGAATTATTTGGACGCTTCGTTTGAGCGCACCCACGTTCATGTTGCCGATCGCAACGTTTATATGGACAGGTCTAAGCTCTATCTGGACGCCGCAGACATCACCGCATTTGCCGCATGGTTGCGCGACGAGCAGATGCCGCGGGCATCGATCAAGGCGTTTGGTGATGCTGTATTTAAGATGTTCTCCGGCTCGATGCTGTTCCGTGACGTGCTGATTGCGGCGAGTCAGATCGTGTGTGCGCCGGGACTTAAGCAAGCTCCGCAAGGTGAACAGCTATATTTCACCGAACGGGCAAGAGCATCGGACCCCGAAGGCTTTACAGAGTTGGCCGCAGCATATGCCGCATCGGCTACGCCGAAACTGGTTCAATGACCAGAGCATCAAATACCCGAACGGACGGTATCTCGCGGTAGGCGACGACGAATTGCAATGAATTCAACGATCAACGATGCGATCGACGCAACGGGCGCGGACAGGGGTAATCGTAGGGGTGAATTTTGATTGTGAGTCGGTTTGAAATCTAGTTCGGCAGCGCGCCGACCTCTCGCATAGCCGCTTCCAGATCGCGCCGCCTATGTGGCGGGCAGGGATGTTCGCGCCTGTTGGGGTCGTAGCGATTGTAAGCTTGGCGCGTCGTCAACCCGTAATCCGACAGGATATGAGCTATCCAGCACGGCTTCGGCACAAAGGACCGAGTCCGGCGAGTATGGTTCTGAATGTCACGGTAAGTTGCCATGGGAGCCTCCTTTGATTTCGGAAGCCCCTATACAATACCGGATTTTGCGGCCGTCAATGTTAGAAATGTAGTTAGTTCGCGAGATTTTTGCGCTTTTTGTAGAAGGCGCTCGCGAACGGCGGGTGCGGAAAAGATGCCGGTTGGGGATTTGCCAAGCCAAGCAGATACCGCATTGGTTCTGCTTCGAACACCGCGACGAGGGCGAAAGATACCTTTGATGGACCCGGCTCCGCCAGGCGCTCGATGAAGAGGGCCGCCACCTGGGGCAATTGGCAGATTGACGCGCACAACACAACAACTTCTTTTGCGAAATCCTCGCCGCATGGTAGTGCGCGAAAGTAAGTCGCCGTTGGGGGGAATCCGCTCTTGTATTTGAAAACCACCGGGCATTTTACCCCGACTGATCCGCCGTCGATCAACGTCAGATGTCCAGCTTGCAGGCACGTAGGAAGTTTTTCCAACGTTGGCCTGAATGACGTAAGCTGCGCCGTAGTCGAAAAGAACGCAAACGGACGGTATGTGCCGATCGGCACGAAAAGCTTTGGAATTCGGGTCTGTCCAAACACTGAATGCAATTCCGTGTTGTTTTTTGCCCGGCAGAAGCCGGGCGGAGAGACAGTGACTTTCCCACCCGAAGTGATCGATTTCGACGCCAGCAATTTGCCGCCGCGTATTCTGGCATCGCTGGAAGAGGCTGTTAAATGCCATGCGTCCGGTTGTTATCGAGCATCCGCGTTGATGGTGCGCCGCACTCTTGAAGAATTGTGCGAGGACAAAAAGGCGTTTGGGGCGAACCTAAAGGCCAGGGTTGTCGCGTTGAGCGCGGTGGCGATCATTCCAACCGAATTGCTAAACGCGGCGGACGAATTGCGGGTTCTGGGAAATGATGCTGCCCACATTGAAGCGAAGGATTACGATAAGATCGGAGAGGAAGAGGCAGAGCTTGCGATTGAACTTGCGAAAGAGCTTCTGAAGGCGGTCTATCAGTACACTTCGCTGCTCACGCGCCTGACGGCTCTGAAGAAAGACAAGTCTACATAGGTCGATCGCACTTCGCTGAAACGGTGAGCAGCAAACATTCAAACAGACGCTTGGCTCCGCGATCGAGCCGCGAATTCAACGTAACAATGAACGTTTAGTGCGACGAACGGCGCCAGGGTAATTGCAGGGGTAAAATTGCCTTTCCTGCTGTTGCGGCATCATCGATTCGCCTCGACGAACCGTCGATCTCGCTAATTCTCCGGTGTGTACACGTATTCTGAGAGGTGGGTGGCTTGCCCGGTGAGATCAATAGAGATGTTCGTATCTGGGGGCGTGAAGCGCGCGCGAATTCTGCCGATCGGAGGGAGCGTGGCGGTTATGTTTCTGGCCACCTCCGCCATAGTTTTTTCCACGGCTCGGGTGCGAGGTTTTCGAAACCTTCCGGCTGGCAGCCTTGCAGTCGTAAAACTTTGTGGCGCATATCCTAAAATGCGGTCTACGTCGGTGTCTCTCGGCAGGCCGGGCCCTCTATTCCATGGGGTCAGTATGGTGGTGGGCGTACTTTCGAGCATTTCCTCCCAGACGCCATGATGGTGTCCGTTGGCGGAACCGTGATGTGGTATTTTGAACAAAATTGCCTTACCGAGTGGCCGGCCTGGATTGGCAAGAATAGCGCTCCAGCCGTGCTCAGGATGCCCGGACTCTTCAAGGTCAGCTCCAAGCAAAATCGCCACATCGCCGACCCGAATCCAAACAGCTATGGAGAGGTCATTTTGTTCTGGTTCCGGTACGCGGCTCTTGGGTTGCATTAAGCCAGGAATTTGGCCGGCGATATGAGCCATGGCTAATCCGAATTGTGCGTCCGATGGCGAAAGGCCCCACACAGCAATGTCATATGGACCGATCAACGAAGGTCTTTGCAGGAGACACTTGGCTGCCGTTACTGGAACTGGTTTGCGTCCTGAATCTCGAATCGTCCCGAGAGTCCCGGCGATTTCGTCGACACCCGAACTCGTGACCGCATTCCGAGATCGAGAGTAGACTGATACGAAATTCAAAAATTCATTAGTTCCGAATGCAGCAGATAGGCAGACCCGAGCGTCTGCGCATTCCTGAACGACCTGTGTCAAGCCCCGCACGTGATCATCATGCCAGTGCGTGACGATGATCAACTCGACGGCCGAAAGGGGCACGCCTATAGATTTCAGATATTCAAGAGGGGCAGGCTGCCGAGTGTCGCGATCAATGCACGAGTCAACGATTACCCATTTGCCATCGCCTAAATGAACCACGCATGATTCACCAAATCCCGGCCCAAGCAGACACACCTCGACCTCGCCCGCCCCCGGCGTGTCCATGACCTAGTCTTCCCAAACAAGAGCCGATTTTAGATCGAGTGCGCGTTGGCGGGCTGACAGAAAGTCCATCTTTGTCCAAGCCGGGAGTCGGCGAAAAACAATCTGCGAGACGCGCCGCTTTGAGCCGCCCGGGTCCTTGTGATATCCGATCACCCAACGGAAGATTGCGCCCACGTGCAGCAGCGTGAGGTCCGTGTCAGACAGGTCTTCCTTGATAAATTCAACTTGCTCTTCCTCAATTCGGCTACCGGCAGTGACGTCGAGCAACCGCGCCGTAAACGTTTCCTCCGAAATTGTGACCACATAGCCCTCCCACTCTTGGAGGGGTTGCAGAAAGGAGCGCCGCGTAAGAACCCCGGAAGCGCTTACCTGAGGTACGTTCGGCTGCTTATTATTTCCACGGCTAAAGTGAGTGACGAGATCGGGAAGCTGTTGGGCCGCCTTGTCGTGGATTTCCTCTTGTTCCTTCTCAGGCAGAGTCACCACGTCGGCGTCGGGCTCGGAGAGCGGTATCGTCAAGTCTTGTCCCCCCGAACCCCAGTGCCATGCGGTGGGGCGCTCGGAAGAGCGATTGTCGATGGTCTTTGCTGCATTCGTATTCAGCATATCAGGAAAAGCGCTCTCTCAACGACATCACTTGGTCTACTATCTGTTCCGACTTGCGAATGGAATCGTCAAATCGAGTTCGCATAAAAGCTAACAGTTTTGCTGTTCCGTCAATCTCTTCTCGGTCAACAATTTCACAGTGGTCGTTTACCCGGACGTATATGCCGGTATTGCCAGCTATCTTAACGGACGGTTCGACGGTAACGTTCAAAGATCCCTTGAATGCATTGTCTGACCACTTTTGCTGCAAAGTTAAATTGGAAACGCCGCCTCTATACGGCACGTCTTGACTAGCAATTTCCTGGCCCCATTCACCCCAAGGTTCAAGCGGCGCTAGAAGCCTTCCGACTTGGTTTCTGACTGCCTCTTTCTCAACACTGAAATGCACATTTCTGTTTATGCCAAACTGAAAGATTGGGGTGTGCGGCAGCGCTTCACCAAAAATCCTGCCGACGAGATCGACCAAGGACACCCACGGGGCTTGGGTAGTTTCAAGGGAGAATTGATGGGGGTGGGCATTCATGATTGTGTTGGCGAACTCGATCTGAGCCACCTCGGAGTGTATCAGGACAACGTTTGCAGCATCGGCCTCTGCAGTCGTAATCAGACCTTGGCTACTAAGCCAATGTGGGGTGAAAATGGCAGGGTTAAAATTCCCGACCACAACGACCGATGCGCCACCAATTTCAGGCTCAATCCGCATCGCTGTTCCCCACTAGTGTCCACATTTAGCGTAGCACTGGCAGTTAACAATGTGATGAAGAGGCATGCAATTGCTTTAATGGACGCAGCCGAGACAGGGCGCCGCCTGAGGGACTCGAACCCCTGCTCCATAATTTGCAAAGGTACGTCTCTACCAGCCAAGCTAAGGCGGCGCATTTACCCCTACGATTACCCAAGCAGGAAAAATCCAGGTCATTGAGAACTGCAGAATGCAACTAAGTATTTGATTTTACTGGTGCCCCCGGACGGAATCGAACCGCCGACCTTCGGTTTACAAAACCGCTGCTCTACCAGCTGAGCTACAAGGGCACGGCGCTCCGGTTAGCATATTTGGTGCGCCAGTAAAGACAAAACTCGGTTTTGAGCGCGCCGGAGCTGCCGGCGGGCATCCTGAAAACGGCCAATTGGCTTCCTATATCGTTCGAAGGTGCAATCGCATAGGCGAGGGTGTCGCATGATCAGACTTGTCGTCATTGCCCTGATCGTCGTCGTGGCCTGGTTTCTCCTGGTGAAGCTCATCAAGGTTTTGAAGAGCGCCAATGTCGACTGGACCGGCGTCACCACCATCATCGGCTTCATCGCGCTTGCCTTCTGGCTGCGCCACATCACCGGCATGGGCTGAGGCCTCCTGCCGCCGGACTGCCGACCGGCGCTCTTCACCGGTCGTAATTGCGCGCCTGGCACAAACCCAGTTCATAATAATCGAAAAGCGTCGAACCGTTTTCCTTGCGGTTAAGAGGACGGTTGTAGAGGCTCTGTCGACCGGCGCTCCTCGCCGGTACGCGCCGCAAGCTCAGTTCAGACCGCAGCTTTGCACTTTCGGAAAAATCCAAAAAACCGTCGAACCTTTTTCCTTGCTGCCACGACAGATGGTCAAGAGGCGGATGGATCGCCTCTCCAGCAAGGAGATCGTCATGTTCAAGCGCACCATCGTTTCCGGCCTCATCGCCACCACTGTCGCCGCCGCCATGCTGGCCGGGACCGTTCAGCCTTCGGCCGCCCATCACAAGCACCATCACAACAAGCACCTTGGCATCGGCATCGCCGCCGGCGTCGGTGGCTTCCTGCTCGGCACCGCGCTCGCCCAGCCGCGCACCGTCTACATCCAGGAAAATGGCGGCTCATGGCACGTCCGGCGCTGCCTTAACCGCTATCAGAGCTACGATCCGTACTCCGACACCTATGTCGGCTACGACGGCTATCGTCACCGCTGCCGGCTTTGAGAGGACCGTTCAGGCAACCGGAAGAAGGGGCACCCCACGGCCCCTTTTTCTTTGTCTGGAGGGTTGCCCGCTCGCGCTTATGGCGTCAGGCCTTAGCCGTCCTGCCGCCGATCATCTTCGTTACCGCCGCTGCCGCATCGCGCACCAGCGGGCCGATCTCGGCCAGCCGCTCCGGCGTGACCCGCACCGTCGGTCCCGAAACCGAAACGCCGCCGATCGGCTCGCCGAACTCGTTGAAGATGGCGGCGGCAACGCAGCGCATGCCGGGGTGCCGTTCCTCGTCGTCGACCGACCAGCCGCGCAGCTTGATCGTCACCAGATCACGGGCCAGCGCCGAGATGTCGGAAAGCGTCTTTTCGGTGAAGCGCTCCAGCCCGGTCCGGCGCAGGACGGCGCCGACGCGCTGCGGCTCGAGATGCGCCAGCACCGCCTTGCCGATGCCCGATGCATGGAAGGAGCTGCGCGTGCCCGGCCGGAAGAAGGCTCGGATCGCCTGATGCGTCTCGACCTGACTGACGAAGACGACGCAGTCGTCCTCGGCAACGCCGAGATTGGCGGTCTCGCCGGTCTTCTCCATCAGTTCCTGCATGACGATGCGGGCGCGGTCGACCAGCTTGCGGCGGCGCAGGAACGCCGCGCCCATGCGATAGGTCTCGACGCCGATCGACCACAGTTGGTCGCTGCTGTCGAACTCGACCATGCCGTGGTTTTCCAGCGTCGTCAGCATGCGGTAGGCGGTGGAGGCGGGGAGGCCGCTCTGCGCGACGATCTCGCTCAGCGACAGGCCGCTGCCTTCGGCGACGATGGCCAGGATGCGCAGCGCCCGGTCGAGCGACTGCACCGAAGTCGCCTCGGCCGGACCGTGGAAGGCGCGCGGCCGTCCGCGCTGGCGTTTTTCGGCGGTCTCCATAGTGGCATTCTTGCCGATTTCGCCAAATGCGCAATGAAAAAGTTTTTCACTGATTTGGCCAACAAGTTTTGTGGAAAACAGAAAAAGCTATGAAATCATGACGTAGAAGCCAGTTCTTGGAAATGAAAAAATATTCTGAAAAAATTGAAAAATAAGTGGCGCGCTGCCATTCTCGGCCATCAACAATTCCGTGGAGGCTGACATGGCCAGGATGCGCGCAGTCGACGCAGCGGTTCTCGTTTTGGAAAAAGAAGGCGTCTCCTGCGCCTTTGGCGTGCCGGGTGCTGCCATCAACCCGTTCTATTCGGCGCTGAAGGCGAGGGGTACGATCCGCCATATCCTGGCGCGCCATGTCGAGGCGGCCTCGCACATGGCCGAAGGTTATACCCGCGCCAGATCAGGCAATATCGGTCTGTGCATCGGCACGTCCGGCCCGGCCGGCACCGACATGATCACCGGGCTCTATTCGGCCGCGGCCGATTCCATCCCAATCCTCTGCATCACCGGCCAGGCGCCGCGGGCGCGTCTCAGCAAGGAGGATTTCCAGGCCGTCGACATCGCCGCCATCGCAGCACCCGTGGCCAAATGGGCGGTCACCGTGATGGAACCCTATCTGGTGCCTATGGCGCTGCAGAAGGCGTTCCACCTGATGCGCTCGTCGCGGCCGGGGCCGGTTCTCATCGACCTGCCGGTCGACGTGCAACTGGCCGAGATCGAGTTCGACATCGACGCCTATGAGCCGCTGGTGCCGTTCAAGCCGGCAATGTCGCGCGGCCAGGCCGAGAAAGCGCTGAAAATGCTCAACGCGGCGGAAAGACCGTTGATCGTCGCCGGCGGCGGCATCATCAATGCCGATGCCTCGGATCTGCTGATCGAGTTCGCCGAAGTCACCGGCGTGCCCGTGATCCCGACGCTGATGGGCTGGGGCGCGATCCCCGACGACCACCGGCTGATGGCCGGCATGTGCGGGCTGCAGACTTCGCATCGTTACGGCAACGCGACGATGCTCGAGGCCGATTTCGTCTTCGGCATCGGCAACCGCTGGGCCAACCGCCACACTGGCTCCGTCGACGTCTACACCAGGGGCAGGAAATTCATCCATGTCGACATCGAGCCGACCCAGATCGGCCGTGTCTTCGCGCCGGACCTCGGTGTCGTCTCGGATGCCGGTGCGGCGCTCAAAATGCTGCTCGACGTCGCCACCGAATGGAAGACGGCGGAAAAACTGCGCGACTGGTCGGGCTGGGCCAGGGCATGCCAGGGCCGCAAGAAGACGATGAAGCGCAAGACGCATTTCGACCAGGTGCCGCTAAAACCGCAGCGCGTCTACGAGGAGATGAACAAGGCATTCGGCCGCGACACCACCTACGTCACCACGATCGGGCTTTCGCAGATCGCCGGCGCCCAGTTCCTGCATGTCTACAAGCCGCGCAACTGGATCAATTGCGGCCAGGCCGGCCCGCTCGGCTGGACGCTGCCGGCCGCACTTGGCGTTCGCGCCGCCGACCCGCAGCGCAACATCGTGGCGCTGTCCGGTGACTATGATTTCCAGTTCATGATCGAGGAACTGGCGGCCGGCGCGCAGCACAAATTGCCCTATATCCATGTCGTCGTGAACAATGCCTATCTTGGCCTGATCCGCCAGGCGCAGCGCGGCTTTTCGATGGATTTCGAGGTCAGCCTCGCCTTCGAGAACGTCAACCGGAAAGACGATCCAGAGGCTGGCTACGGCGTCGACCATGTCGCTGTCGCCGAGGCGATGGGCTGCAAGGCGGTCCGGGTGCGCAGGCCGGAGGAATTCGCCGGCGCCTTCAAGCAGGCGCAGCGCCTGATGAAGGAGCACCAGGTTCCGGTCGTGCTCGAATTCATCTTGGAGCGCGTCACCAACATTTCGATGGGCACCGAAATCGACAAGATCACCGAATTCGAGGACCTTGCCGAACATCACGAAGACGCGCCGACGGCGATCGTCATGCTGGACTGAACGGAGAAAAAAGAATGCCACGGTTTTCAGCCAATCTTTCGATGCTCTTTGGCGAGCACGATTTCCTCGACCGCTTCGAAGCCGCCGCCCGCGCCGGTTTCAGGGGTGTCGAATATATCGGCCCTTATGACCATGCGCCCGATGTCGTTGCGGCGAGGCTGAAGAAGAACGGCCTGACGCAGGTGCTGTTCAACCTGCCGGCCGGCGACTGGGCAAAGGGCGAGCGCGGCATTGCGGTGTTGCCGGATCGTGTTCCCGAGTTCCGGCAAGGCATCGCCAAGGCGATCACCTATGCGCAGGCGCTGGGTTGCGAACAGGTCAACTGCCTCGCCGGCATCGCACCGCAAGGCGTCGAGCGTTCGGTGCTGGAAGACGTCTTCGCCGAGAACTTGGCTTTCGCGGCCGAGAAGCTGGAGCAGGCCGGCGTGAGGCTGCTGATCGAGCCGATCAACACCGGCGACATTCCCGGCTTCTTCCTCAACTATTCGGACCAGGCCCTGGCGCTCATCGACCGCGTCGGCTCAAAAAACCTGTTCCTGCAATACGACATCTATCACATGCAGATCATGGAGGGCGATCTCGCCCGCACCATCGAGGCAAACCTCGACCGCATCGCGCATATCCAGCTGGCGGACAATCCCGGCCGTCACGAGCCGGGGACGGGCGAGATCAATTTTCCTTTTCTGTACAGTCACATCGACCGCATCGGCTATACCGGCTGGATCGGGGCGGAATACAAGCCGAAGGGCGGGACGGAAGCCGGGCTGGGCTGGTTCCGGGAGTTTGCAGGGCAGGCGGCGGCGTAGGGTCGGGACGTAGCAATAAATGTCGCGTTCCGTCGCGCCCCCCTCTGGCCTGCCGGCCATCTCCCCCACGAGTGGGGAGATCGGCAGTTTCGGCCTCGGCTTGTAACTTTCTAAAACCTCGTAGATCGGCGAAAGCGGCGGTGACATCCAATCTCCCTCCTTGTGGGGGAGATGGCCGGCAGGCCAGAGGGGGGGCGCAACGGAACGCGGCCTTAACAAGGAAAATACCAGGGAGAAACATCAATGGAAACCATCGGCTTCATCGGCCTCGGCATCATGGGCACGCCGATGGCGGGGCATCTGCTCGACGCCGGCTACACCGTCGTCGCCAGCGACCATCGCTCGAAACCGCCGGCCGATCTTGTCGCCAAAGGTCTAAAAACCGTCACCGGCCATCACGCCGTGGCAAAGACGGCCGAGATCATCATCACCATGGTTCCCGACACGCCTGAGGTGGCCGACGTGCTGTTCGGCGACAACGGCGTCGCCTCGGGTTTGACCGCGGGCAAGCTGGTCATCGACATGAGCTCGATCTCGCCGATCGAGACCAAGGTTTTCGCCAGGAAGATCAACGACCTCGGCGGCGACTATCTCGATGCGCCGGTGTCGGGCGGCGAGGTCGGCGCCAAGGCCGCGTCGCTGACCATCATGGTCGGCGGCGAGGAAAAGGCCTTCGAGCGCGCCAGGCCGGTGTTCGAAAAAATGGGCAAGAACATCACGCTGGTCGGCCCCAACGGCGTCGGCCAGACTACCAAGGTCGCCAACCAGATCGTCGTCGCGTTGACCATTGAAGCGATCGCGGAAGCGCTTGTTTTTGCATCGAAAGCCGGCGCCGATCCGGCCAAGGTGCGGCGAGCGCTGATGGGCGGGCTGGCGGCCTCGCGTATCCTCGAAGTGCATGGCGAACGAATGATCAAGCGCAGCTTCGCGCCGGGCTTTCGCATCGAGTTGCACCAGAAGGACCTTAATCTCGCTCTCGAAGGCGCCAAGACCCTCGGCGTCGCGCTGCCCAACACCTCGACCACGCAGCAATTGTTCAACTCCTGCGCGGCCAATGGCGGCGCCAAGGAGGATCATTCGGCGCTGGTCAAGGCGCTGGAGCGAATGGCGGGGCAGGAGTTAGGGGAGTAGGGGAGTAGGGGAGTAGGGGAATAGGGGAATAGGGAATAGGGCAGTAAGGCAGTAGGGCAGTAGGGCAGTAGGGATAGCGCTTGCAGCGAGCCGCAACCCGCCTTTCTCGCTGCCTTATTCTTACTCCCTTATTCCCCTACTCCCCTAACCCAAAAACTTCCTCGCCGCATAAAGGCTCACCGCCGCGGCGTTCGACACGTTGAGCGAGCGGATGGCGCCGGGCATGTCGAGCCTGGCCAGCGTCGTCACCGTTTCACGGGTCTTCTGGCGCAGGCCCTTGCCCTCGGCGCCCAGCACCAACGCGATCTTTTCTCCCGAAAAGCTCTTTTCGAGTTCCGCCGGTCCGTCCGAATCGAGGCCGATGGTCTGGAAGCCGGCCTCGTGCAACTGGCCGAGCGCGTCGGCGAGGTTCTTTACCTCGATTTGGTCGATATGCTCCAGCGCGCCGGAGGCCGATTTTGCCAGCACGCCGGATTCATGCGGGCTGTGGCGCGCCGTGGTGATCAGCGCGCCGGCGCCGAAGGCGACCGCCGAGCGCAGGATCGCGCCGACATTATGCGGATCGGTGACCTGGTCGAGGACCAGCACCAGCGTTGTATCACCGAGTGCATCGAGCCGCTTGGGTTTTAGTGGCTCGGCTTCGATCAGCACGCCCTGATGCACGGCGTCGGAGCCGGTGACCTTGTCGATGTCTTTCGGCTCGACCATCTCTGTCTCAAAGGGCAGGGCGGCGAGGTCGGCGATCGCCAGCCGCTCGGCGGCGTTGCGCGTCACCAGCATCTTCTTGATCCGCCGGCGCGGATTGTCGAGTGCTGCTCGCACCGTGTGCAGGCCGTACAGCCGCACCAGGCCGTCCGCCGCGGTCTCTCCTGGTGGTACCGGCTGGCGCGGCCTGAACGCCGGCGCGCCGCCGCTCTTCTCGTCGCGATGCGCGCGGCGCAGCTTGGCGTAGTGGGTGTCTTTCGGGGTTTTGGGCTTATTGTCGTTGCTCATGGCCGGTTCTATAGCCGTGTCGTTCGCCTATGGATACAGCCGCAAAACCCTGCTCGTCGGGTCGTCGAGAAATTCAGCGCGTTTTGCCGGGATGTTGCGGTTGACAGTTTTGGGCGCTGCCGCCATAAGGCGCTTCGCGACGGGCTGCTCACGCGGTCGCGACGCGTCGATGCCTCGTTGCATGGCTCCGGCGGCAGACTGGAGAGGTGCCCGAGTGGTTAAAGGGGACGGACTGTAAATCCGTTGGCTATGCCTACGTTGGTTCAAATCCAACCCTCTCCACCACTGCCGGCCCGGAAGCCCTGAAACGCAAAGCCTCGGACCGAAAAGTGCATAGCGGTTTTCGGGTGAAATGCGCGGGTATAGCTCAGTGGTAGAGCAGCAGCCTTCCAAGCTGAATATGCGGGTTCGATTCCCGCTACCCGCTCCAAGCATGTTTTTGAAGTCATTATCAAAAACAACTTCCTCGAAAATGCACCGTGTCACTGCGTGTCACTGTCTGTAGCGGTTCTGTAGTGCCTGAGCGGCAGTACCGTCATCCACATCGCCAGGTCTTCAGTCGGCACCTCCGGCGACATGCTCTTCATATTGAGGCAGGCCGTCGGCGATCGTGAACCACTTCGCCTTGGAGCCGACAAAGATGTGCTGCGTCGGACGGATGGTCGGCTCGTCGACGAGGGTTCCCATGGTGACGTGGACGAAGGCGCCGTCGCGGACGACCGAGTAGAGCAATGAGCCGCAAGTCTTGCAGTGCACGTTGTGGCCGGTCTCATCGCCAAAGATCAGGAGGTTGTCCTCGCCCTTGGTCAGGCTCAGTCTCTCACGCTCGATGCCGCAAACGGCTTGAAAGCCGAACCGGTGGTGCGCCGGCAGTTCGAGCAGTGGCAGTTGGCGGCGTAGATGAACTCGTCGGCCACCGCGTATTGCACGGCGCCGCACAGGCATTTTCCGGCAAGCATGCGGTTGCCGGCATTCTCCTGGCTTGTCACAGGTTTCTCCATTTTTTGCGGGCAGCGGCCAAGTTGAAATTTGTGGTCCGTTGTTTAGGTCACCACTGCCCAAATTATGCCACCACGGTCAGTCGGCGCCTGCGCTCGTCGAGCGACACGATGGTCAGCCCGCTGGTCACCACCAGCAGGATGCCGCCGATCGCCAGCGCGTTCGGCAATTGCTGGAACACCACCAGGCCGGAAATGACCGCCCAGACGGTGAAGCAGTAATAGAACGGCGCCACGACGCCGGTTGGCCCGGCGCGATAGGCCATGAAGATGAAGAAATGGCCAAAAATCAGGAACAATCCGGCCCCGGCCATCAGCAGTAAATGATGCGTCTCGGGCGCCACCCAACGCTCCGACATCAGATGCGCGACGCCTGATCCGACCAGCACCACCACCACCGCGGAAATTGCGACGATCATTCCGGGCACGTCGGCGGCGACCCGGCGCCCGGCGAGATCGCGCGCGGCGGCGAACGCCGCATTGCCGAGCGCCAGCAAGGCGTAGACCGAGATTCCCTGCATCGTCGGCTGCGCCACCATCACCGCTCCGATGAAGCCGAGCCCGATCAGCGCCATGCGCAAGCCGCCGATCCGTTCGCCGAACAGGACAGAGGAGCCAATCAGCATGAGCAGCGGCGTGATCTGTCCCAGGGCGGTCGAATCGGCGATCTGCATGTTGGCGAGCGCCACCACGTAGCAAAGGATTGCCGCCAGCTCGAGCAGGTTTCTTTGCAACACTCTCCTGTCGAGGATCAGCGGGATCTGCCTGGCGTAGCCCAGCGCAAACAGCAACGGGATGCCCCACAGCGTTGCCGCCGTCCCGCGCAAAAACAGCACTTCATAGGGCGGCAGCCCAACCGTCGCGAGCTTCAACATGGTGTCGTTGGCGACATAGGACCCGGTCGACAGGATCATGAACAGCGGGCCGCGGATGGCGATCGGAATGAAATGCATCGGATCAGGAAATCAGACCGGCGTCACACCGGCAATGGGCCAGATCCGGCAGTAAATCCGGCAAGGCGGACAGGCGGAAGCGGCAATATCCGTCGGCTGAATGCCGGCAGCCGCGGAACCTGTCTTCGGCCATTCCATTTCTTCTTGTTCGTTCCTATATCCGCGCCACATCCCCGAAAACCGGATCATGGGTTCAGACCGGGTGAGAAAGCCCCGGCCACAAGACACTTGTGTTTTTCGGCCGCAGTCGCTAATCGCCCCGCATTCGACTGAACTGAAGGTCCCGGCCGTCCAAGGAAAGAGACTATGGCAAAAGGTAAATTCGAGCGTACAAAGCCTCATGTGAACATCGGCACGATTGGCCATGTCGATCATGGCAAGAC
>NZ_JBVVQQ010000015.1:0-33157 GCF_055811135.1 Mesorhizobium sp. WSM4817
CTGCCCCGGCCCCGGCCCCATAATAACTGCGCTCAGTTGTTTCCAGATAGGGGCCGCCGCACTGGCGGCCCCTATCTATTCATATCGCACGATTTGAATTTTCGGCCTCACCAATCGTTAATCGGACATGCCTAGGCTGGGGCCAGGCACAGTTTGACCACAGGCGCCGCGTCCATGCTTGAAGCCCTGATCTTCGTTGTCTTTCCGTTCTGCATGCTTTTCGCCGCGATCTCCGACATGCTGTCGATGACGATCGCCAATCGCGTGCCTGTGCTGCTTGTCGGCGTCTTCGCCCTGGTCGCGCCGCTGACCGGCATGGACTGGGCAAGCTATGGCTGGCATTTTGCCGCCGGCGGCCTGGTCCTCGCCGTGACCTTCGGGCTGTTCGCGCTCGGCGGCATGGGCGGCGGCGACGCCAAGCTGCTGGCCGCCAGCGCCGTCTGGATGGGGCTGAACATCCACCTCGTCGACTACCTCCTGGTCTCGACCGTCATCGGCGGCCTGCTGACGCTCGCCATCCTCGCCTATCGGAAATCGCCGCTTGCGGCCGTGACAAGCCACAATCCGTTTTTACGCCATTTCGCCGACGAGACATCAGGCGTTCCCTATGGCATTGCGCTTGGCATTGGCGGCCTGCTCACCTTTCCGGCTTCGCCGTTGATGGCGTGGGCGCTCGCAAGCCTGGCGGCGTGATTCTTCCCGCGTCAGGCCAGCCTTTCCCATTCGATTTGGAGTTGGAGCAGGCGGCTTGGCCGACTTTTTACGGGCCGGACCGGATGCTTCAAATTTATGTAAACCTTAAATTAAGCACGATCGTAAGTATTAAATTAACCTTGTTTTGACGATTGCCGCTGCATGGTCCGGCTTGGCTAGGTTGTTTGCCAAGGCGAGGTTCGGACATATGCCAGCATCCCGACTGATCATTCTAGGCGTGGCAGTCGCCGCGGCGGGTGGCGCAGGATATGTCGCAAAAAACATGGTGGCGGCGCCGCCGCCTCAAATCGTCGATTCCGGCCCCGAGGCGCCGGCAATCGCGCTGCAGGACGTGCTTGTCCTGTCCGGCGACGTTCCGATGGGCGGTCCGCTCGCGAACAACATCACCTGGCAGTCCTGGCCGGCCAACGGCATCAACGCGAATTTCATCACCCGCGCCGCCGAACCCGATGCGCTGGAGAAGCTGAAAGGCGGCGTCGCCCGCGTGGCGATGTATGCCGGTGAGCCGCTGCGGCGCTCCAAGCTGATTGGCGAGGGACAGAGCTTCATGTCGTCGATCCTGCCCTCGGGCATGCGGGCGGTCGCCACAGCCGTATCGGCCGATACGTCGGCCGGCGGCTTCATTCTTCCCAACGATTTCGTCGACGTCATCATGACCCGCAGAGCCGATCCGGCAGCCGGCGGCAGCGGCTTTACCACCGAGACCATCCTCAAGAATATTCGCGTCCTGGCGATCGACCAGACCATCCAGGAGGACGAGGAAGGCAAGCGGACCAGGGTCGGCCAGACCGCCACGCTGGAACTGACACCGCAGCAGGCGGAAATCATCACCGTCGCCCAGCAGATGGCGGATCGCCTGACATTGGCGCTGCGGTCGATCACCGACACCCAGGAGAAGAATCTGGGCGAGGCCGACTATCTCGTTTCCGGCAATGGCCGGCGCGGGACAGTGCGCCTGATCAAGTCGGGCGAAGTTTCAGAAGTGGGAGCAAGGCAATGAGGTTAAACGCTCCGGTCACACTGGCTGCGGCAATCGGCCTGTTCCTGCTTGGATCGAATGCGCATGGCCTCCTCGAGGCGAATGCGGCAGGCGCCGAGGTGTCGGCTTCGACCGCCACCCAGCGCGTCAAGCTCGGTCTCAACAAATCGGTGGTCATCGACCTGCCGAGTGATGCCTATGATATTCTCGTCGCCAACCCGGCGGTCGCCGATGCGGTGACCCGCACCGCCAGGCGCATCTATCTCTTCGGAAAGGCGGTCGGCGACACCAACATCTTCGTCTTCGGCCCCAATGGCGAACAGATCGTCAGCCTGGATCTGGCGGTCGAGCGCGACGTCGCCGGGCTGGAAGACTATATCAGGCGCTTCATACCGTCATCGAGCATCACGGTCGAATTGCTGAACGACAATGTCGTCCTGACCGGAACCGTGGACACTCCGCTGGATGCCAAGCGCGCGGTCGATCTGGCAACCATCTTCGTCTCCGGCGGTGAAGCGACCACGGGACAGTATTCGCAGACCGCCTCCGGCGGCTCGGCCGAGGCCGGTGTCGACATCGACAATCCGGATTCCGAGCGTCGCGTCAGCCAGATCGTCAACCTGCTGCAGATCATCGGCGACGACCAGGTGACGCTGAAAGTGACGGTGGCCGAAGTCAGCCGCTCGGTGATGAAGCAGCTCGGCGTCAACCTGATCGGCAGCGGCAGCAGCAATGGCATCAGTTGGGCCGCGATAAGTGACAACTTCGCCGGCCTGGGCAAGTCGCTGTCAAACTCTGGCCTGGCTATCGGCACCTCGACGCTGGACGCCTACATCAACGCCATGGAGCAGTCAGGCGTCATGAAAACCCTGGCCGAGCCGACGTTGACGGCCGTATCCGGCGAGAAGGCGACCTTCAAGGTCGGCGGCGAGTACAATATGGTGACCGGCGTTTCCCAAGCCGTGTCCGACGATAACCAGACCGGTGTGAAGACGTATGAAATCGAGAAGCTCGAATACGGCATTGGCCTGGAATTCCAGCCGGTGGTGCTGTCTCCCGGCCGCATCAGCCTGAAGGTCAGGACGTCGGTTTCCGAGCCGACAACCGAGGCATCGGTATCGTTGTCAGAGGGTGTAACCAGCCCCGGCACGAACGTCCTGTCGCTCCGCAAACGCTTGGCCGACACGACGGTGGAGCTGCCTTCCGGCGGCTCGATGATGATCGCCGGCTTGGTACGGGACGACATCAGGCAAGCCGTCAACGGCCTGCCTGGGCTGACCAAGATTCCGGTGCTCGGCACGCTGTTCCGCAGCCGGGACTTCGTCCGCAACGAGACCGAGCTCGTCATCATCATCACGCCCTATCTGGTGAAGCCGGTGACGCGCAACGCCCTTGCCAAGCCGGACGACAATTTCAACGCTGCCAGCGATGGCGCCGGCATGTTCCTTGGCCGTGTCAATCGCGTCTACGGCACCATGCAGACCGACAAGCCCAACGGCCGTTATCACGGCGTTGTCGGCTTCATCTACAAGTAAGCGGGGAAGCAGACATGTCTCAGTCAGCGTTGAAGCCAAGGACGATCACCGCAGCGATGCGGTCCGGCCGTTCGCGGATCTGCCTGCCGGTCCTGGCGGTTGCGGTCGCCGCATTGCTGGCGGGCTGCGCCAACCGGGACAGCATCACGGTCGGCGCTGTTCCGGACGACTATCGCACCAACCATCCGATCGTCATTGCGGAGAAAAACCAGAAGATCGACCTTCCGGTCGGCGCCGGCGATCGCGGCATGACCGGGTCGCAGCGCGACACGCTTCTCGGCTTCCTGGATGGCTATGACAAGAGCGCTGCTCCGACCCTGACGATCTCGATCCCGAGCGGTTCGGCCAACGAGATCGCCGCGACCGCGGCCGGTCGCGATTTCGCCAGGCTTGCGATTGCCAGCGGCATCAGCCGCAACCGGATCGTCATCACCACCTACCAGTCGGTTTCGGCCGAAGCGTCCGCCCCGATCCGCGTCGCCTATGTCTCGGTGAAGGCACAGACCGACAGGTGCGGACGCTGGCCCGAAGACCTGATGCAGACCTCGGAAAACAAGCACTATGCCGATTTCGGCTGCTCGTATCAGAACAATCTTGCCGCCCAGATCGCAAATCCGACCGATCTGCTCGGGCCGCGCAAGCAATCCGATATCGACGCGGAAAATCGCGGCGCGGTAGTCGACGTCTACCGCCAGAGAGGCATTTCGGACGAATTCCTCGGCAATTCGGAAGTCGAGTATTGAGCTCGAGCCGCCCAAGTCACGGGAAGACAAGTCACGGAAAGAAATGACAATGAGCAATCTTGCCTACGACACGGCGATAGATGGCGGCGATACCTCTCAGCAGGATGCCGCCGCCATGCAGGCGTTGCGGCCGATCCCGCGCATCTCGATCCAGGCATTTTGCGAGACCGAGGGCGTTGCCAATCCGGTCGAGCGCGCCGGCGAGGATCGCCGCATGGCGAAGGCCCATCTGAAGGTCCATATGGGTGGTGTCGCCACCGCCATCGAATTCTACCAGTCGGCGCCGACACCGAACCTGATCCTGCTGGAATCGCGCAGCGAGCCGAAGCAATTGCTCGAGCAGCTCACGCAGCTCTCCGAATATTGCGATCCGACCTCGAAGGTCGTGGTCATCGGCCACTACAACGATGTCGGGCTCTATCGCGAGCTCATCCGCTCCGGCATTTCCGAATATGTCATCGCGCCGGTATCTATGGCCGATATCGTCAGCGTGATATCGACGATCTTCGTTGATCCGGAAGCCGAGCCGATCGGCCGCTCGATCGCCTTCATTGGCGCCAAGGGTGGCGTCGGCTCCTCGACCATTGCCCATAATGTGGCTTGGGCGATGTCGTCGCTGTTCAAGTCCGAAGTGGTTGTCGCCGATCTCGACCTGGCTTTCGGAACGGCCAACATCAATTTCGATCAGGATCCGGCGCAAGGCATTGCCGAAGCCGTTTTCTCACCGGAGCGCCTCGACGAGGTCTATCTCGATCGGCTGCTTGCCCAGTGCGCCGAGCATCTGTCGCTGCTTGCAGCGCCTTCAACGCTCGATCGGGTCTACGATTTCGACCCGGAGGCTT
Organism: Mesorhizobium sp. WSM4817; assembly: GCF_055811135.1. Taxonomy (NCBI): domain Bacteria; kingdom Pseudomonadati; phylum Pseudomonadota; class Alphaproteobacteria; order Hyphomicrobiales; family Phyllobacteriaceae; genus Mesorhizobium; species Mesorhizobium sp. WSM4817. The sequence continues at coordinate 4,814 of NZ_JBVVQQ010000015.1, forward strand.
TCACCCAGCTTATCGACACGGCGCAGCGCAGCGTGCCGCTGCTGGTGCTCGATGTTCCGCACGTCTGGACGGGCTGGACCAAGAACATACTGGTCAAAGCCGACGAGATCGTGATCACGGCGACGCCGGAGCTAGCCAATTTGCGCAACACCAAGAATCTGGCCGACATGTTCAAGCGGCTTCGCCCGAACGATCCGCCGCCGAAGCTGATCATCAATCAGGCCGGCGTGCCGAAGCGCCCGGAGATTTCGTCGTCCGACTTCGCCGACTCGCTCGGCCTGTCGCCGATGTCGGTCATTGCTTTCGAGCCGCTGCTGTTCGGAAACGCCGCCAACAACGGGCGCATGCTCGGCGAAATGGATGCCAGGAACCCGGTTGTCGGCATTATCAACGAGATTGCGCATGTGCTGACCGGGCGCAGCGAAATCAAGGCAAGAAAGAAAGCGGGCCTCGGCAATCTCCTTGGCAAGCTCTCGCGCGGCAAGAAGTGATGCTTCCGGAGCGGAATTGGTAATCGATCATGTTTGGTAAAAGAGGCAGCGACGACGGCAGCCGATTCACCCCGGAATTCCGTCAGCCGGCACCTGCGCCTGCCGCGCCGGCGGCAAAACCTGCGGAAACGACGGTTCTTGCCAAGCCCGCACCGCCGCCATCTGGCACACCTGGCGCGTCTGCTGCGCCGCCGCCCGTGCGCCGTGCGGTCGAGGCGCCGCCATTGGCCCCGGAGCCGAAAAAGCTCCAGCGCCAGAAGAGCGAAACCTATTACGACACCAAGAGCCAGGTCTTTGCCGCGCTCATCGACACCATCGACCTGTCGCAGCTCGCCAAGCTCGATCCCGAAAGCGCGCGCGAGGAAATCCGCGACATCGTCAACGACATCATCGCGATCAAGAATTTCGCGATGTCGATCGCCGAGCAGGAAGAACTGCTCGAGGACATCTGCAATGACGTGCTCGGTTACGGGCCACTGGAGCCGTTGCTCGCTCGCGACGACATCGCCGACATCATGGTCAACGGCTCCAAGGACGTCTATATCGAGGTCAACGGCAAGGTCGAGCAGACCGGCATCCGTTTTCGCGATAACCAGCAGCTCCTCAACATCTGTCAGCGCATCGTCAGCCAGGTTGGCCGCCGCGTCGATGAATCGAGCCCGATCTGCGACGCGCGCCTTCCCGACGGCTCCCGCGTCAACGTCATCGCGCCGCCGCTCGCCATCGACGGCGCCGCTCTCACCATCCGCAAGTTCAAGAAGGACAAGCTGACACTCGACCAGCTGGTCAAGTTCGGCGCCATTTCGCCGCCCGGCGCCGAGATTCTCAAGATCATTGGCCGCGTCCGCTGCAACATCGTCATTTCAGGCGGTACCGGTTCGGGCAAGACGACGCTGCTCAATTGCCTGACCAACTATATCGACCGCGATGAGCGCGTCATCACCTGCGAGGACTCGGCCGAGCTGCAACTGCAGCAGCCGCACGTCGTGCGTCTGGAAACCCGCCCGCCCAACCTCGAGGGCGAGGGTGAGGTGACCATGCGCGATCTGGTCAAGAACTGCCTGCGCATGCGGCCCGAGCGCATCATCGTCGGGGAAGTGCGCGGACCTGAAGTGTTCGATCTTCTGCAGGCGATGAACACCGGCCACGACGGCTCGATGGGCACGATCCACTCGAACAGCCCGCGCGAATGCCTGAACCGTATCGAATCGATGATCGCGATGGGCGGTTACACGCTGCCGCAGAAAACCGTGCGTGAAATCGTGGTCGGTTCCGTCGATGTGATCATCCAGGCCGCACGCCTGCGCGATGGATCGCGGCGCATCACCCACATCACCGAGGTGATCGGAATGGAGGGCGACGTCATCATCACGCAGGACATCGTTCTCTACAACATCAAAGGCGAGGACGCGAACGGCAGGCTGCTGGGCGAGCACGTTTCGACAGGCATCGGTCGTCCGCATTTCTGGGAGCGCGCCCGCTACTATGGCGAGGAACAGCGCCTCGCCAATGCGCTCGAGGCGATGGAGAAACGCGCTGACTGATCCATTTGGAGGCGTAGGGGCCAGGGCCGATGTTTGGAATTGACGGCACCGTGCTGGCATTCGTCGTGCTCGCCGGCTTCAGCGCCGGCGCGGTCGCCTATGCTTTTCTGTTCAACCGGATCAGTACCGAAAAGCAGGTCGGCAGGCGGCTTGAAACGATCAAGACCGCCGAGACGGATGGTGCCGTCGTCAAGGCTTCTCGCGATCGCGTGGCGGAAGCGGCCAAGCGGCGCAAATCGGTTCAGGATTCACTGAAGGACCTCGAACAGAAGCACAAAACCAGCCAGAGCCTTGCCAAAAAGCCGCCTCTGAAGGCCCAGATCCGTCAGGCGGGCATGAAGGTCTCGCTCGAGCGCTTCTATCTCTACTCGGCGGTTTGCGGCGTCGTCCTGACGTTTCTCGCCTATTTCGCCGGTGCGCCTTTGTATGTCTTGCCGGGTGCGCTGCTGGTCGGTGGCCTCGGGCTGCCACGCTGGTTCGTTTCGTTTAGCCGCGCCCGCCGGGTCAAGGCGTTCCTCAACGAATTTCCGAACGCGCTCGACATCATCGTACGTGCGGTCAAATCCGGCCTGCCGCTGAACGACGCCGTCCGCCTGATCGCCAATGAATCGCCCGAACCGGTCAAGACCGAGTTCCGCCGCATCATCGATTCGCAGCAGATGGGCCTATCGATCCCCGACGCCAGCATTCGCATGGCCGAGACGATGCCGTGCACCGAGGCGAGCTTCTTTGGCATCGTCATCCAGATCCAGTCCCAGGCCGGCGGCAATCTGTCCGAGGCCCTGGGCAATCTTTCGCGCGTGCTTCGCGACCGCAAGAAGATGAAGGCAAAGGTCCAGGCGCTGTCGATGGAAGCGAAGGCGTCAGCGGTGATCATCGGCGCCTTGCCCTTCGTCGTCGCCTGTCTCGTCTACCTGACAAGCCCGAACTACATCATGCCTTTGTTCACCACCAGCGTCGGCAATCTGATCCTCGGCTGCTCCGCGGTCTGGATGTCGATCGGCATCCTGGTGATGCGCAAGATGATGAACTTCGAGGTTTAGGATTTCACCGCATGACCGAGAACGTCGTCAAAACCCTTACCGATCCGGCATTTCTGATTGCCCTGCTGGTCGGCATTGCGGTGTTTGCCACCGTGTTCACGCTGCTGCCTGCCTTTGGCGGAAACCAGCTCAAGGCGCGCATGAAATCGGTGGCGCTGGAGCGCGACGAACTGCGCGCCAAGCAGCGTGCGCGGCTTGCCCTCGATGCCGATCGCCGCCGCAAGGGCCTGCGCGAGCAACAGTCGATCGGCATGCGCAATATTGTCGACCGGCTGGACCTCAGGCGCGCCCTGGCCGATGAAGGCACCTTGCAGAAACTCAAGGTGGCTGGCTTCCGCGGGCAGAATCCGTTGACGCGTTTCCTTTTCTTCCGTCTGATCCTGCCCTTTGTCGGCTTTGCCCTGGCTGCGATCTATCTGTTCGTGCTCGGCGGGTTGCCGGAGCAGCCGCCTCTCATCAAGTTGTTCGTCTGTATCGTCGTCGCCTATGCCGGTTTTTACGCGCCGGTGCTCTATGTCAACAACCGCGCCACCAAGCGCAAGCAGTCGATCCAGATGGCGTGGCCGGACGCGCTCGACCTGATGCTTATCTGCGTCGAATCCGGCATGTCGGTTGAGGCGGCGTTTCGTAAGGTCGCCGACGAGATCGGCGCGCAGTCGGTGGCGCTTGCCGAAGAGTTCATCCTGACCAATGCCGAGCTTTCCTATTTGCAGGAACGCAAGCAGGCCTACGAGAACCTTGCAAGCCGCACCGGCCTGGAATCGGTCAAGTCGGTGTCGCAGGCGCTGGTCCAGGCCGAGCGCTACGGCACGCCGGTGGCGCACGCGCTGCGCGTGCTTGCCGGCGAAAGCCGCGACATGCGCATGAACGCCGCCGAGAAGAAGGCCGCGGCCTTGCCGCCGAAGCTCACCGTGCCGATGATCCTGTTCTTCCTGCCGGTGCTGTTCGCCATCATTCTGGGCCCCGCCGGCATCCAGGTCAGCGAGCGCGGCATTTTCGGCGACCAGCCGGCATCGAGCAGCCAGTAATGCATTCTTGACAGGTCGGCGCTGCCCCTCATTGCCCTGCCGGGCATTTCTCCCCGTAAACGGGGAGAAAGTAGCTGGATGCCCCTCGGCGCCCTTCCTGCAATGCTTGTCGTTGGCGAAACCGTCGACGACGGGGCTTTCTCCCCGTCACTATACGGGGAGAAATGCCCGGCAGGGCAATGAGGGGCAGCGCCGACATCGATATGTATGGCAGGCGCGGTCAGTTGGTGGCGGGCTTTGTCTTGTCCTGGTCCTTGAGCTGGCTCCAGGCGTTCTGCTGGGCGAGCATCTGGCGAAGGTAAGTCACGTTCGCCTGCGCCTGTTCGGACGACAGCTCCTGCGAGGCGATCGTCTCGGCCTCGTCGAAGCGGCCCTGCAGGCCGACGACCAGCGCCAGGTTCTGGCGGACGCGGCTGTCGGCATTCGGCTGCTGGGCGGCCGAGCGCATATAGGTTTCGGCCGTGCGCAGGTCACCTTCCAGAACATAGGACATGCCGAGATTGGAAAGGATCGAAGGTTCGTTCGGCTTGAGGTCAAGCGCCTTGCGGTAATTCTGGCGCGCCCCGTCTCTCTGGCCAAGCTGGTCGAGAATAGCGGCTTCCGCCGACACCAGCTTCCAGTCGGGATATTCCGGTGTCTGCGCGCGGCGCACCGCATCGAGCGCCGGCTCGAACTGCCCGTTGGCGGCAAGCGCCTTGCCATAGGCGGCGAGCACGTCTCGGTCTTTCGGCAGCACGATCGCCAGTTTGCGCATCACGGCGAGCGACTGGTCGGCGTCGCCATCCATTTGCAGTGCCGCGGCATAATTCGTCGCGATCCGCTTGTCGTTGGGGTTCTTGGCGTAGGACTGGCCCAGCGCGATCGTCGCCTTGTGCAACTCGCCGGCCGACATGGTTTCCAAGGGTTTGCCGCTGGGGCGTCCGATCGAGCCGGTCGTCAACTTGCTGGTTCCGCAGCCTGCAACGCTGGCCGCGAGCGCTATTATGAACGCCGTGGTGATCAGCCGCTTCCCCGTGGCGTTCGTCATGCGGTTGGTCGGCATCTGCACCAGGGCCTCCATTCGTCAAATTGGCTTTTACGTGGCCATCTTCCCTCCCGCAGAAATATTCTGTTAACCCTAACGGATCGTTAAACGCGCCGACTCGGAAGCCGGAGACCGTCGAATGCCAGTCGAACTCATCGAGAGAGAACTGAAGACCACGCTGCCGGTTCATCTGGTGGCGAAGGATAGACTGGATGCGGCAGGGCTTGCCTCCTCCTCGCTCGCCTGGGCCAGGGCCAACGGCTTTTCCGGTCAGGCCGGGAGGACGCTGATCCTGCCCGGCGAAAACGGCGGGCTTGCCGGCGCCCTGTTCGGCACGGGCGATGGCGAAGGCGCGCTTGCCATCGGCGCGCTGGCGAGAGCCTTGCCCGCAGGCGACTGGCATTTCGCCTCCACGCTGGCCGAGCCGGAAATCGCGGCCATCGCGTTGGCGCTCGGCGGCTATGTCTTCACCCGCTACGGCAAAAAGCCTGGCAAGACGCTGCGTTTCTCGCTGCCGCCCGGCGCTGAAGCGGCTTACGTTCGCCGCATCGCCGATGGCGTTTTCCTGACGCGCGATCTGGTCAACACGCCGACCAGCGACATGGGACCTGACGAGCTGGAGAAGGCAGTTCGGACGCTGGCCGGGACGTACGACGCCGAAGTGTCGGTGACCAGGGGCGACGACCTGGTCAAGAACAATTTCCCGATGATCCATGCGGTCGGCCGCGCTTCCGTCGGCGCACCGCGGCTGATCGACATGATCTGCGGACCGGAGAACGCCCCGAAGGTGACGCTGGTCGGCAAGGGCGTCTGCTTCGACACCGGGGGTCTCGACATCAAGCCGTCCTCGGGCATGCTTTTGATGAAAAAGGACATGGGCGGCGCGGCCAACGTGTTGGGCCTCGCCTCGATGATCATGGCCGCCGGGCTGAAGGTCCGGCTGCGTGTGCTGATCCCGGCGGTCGAAAATTCGATTGCCGGCAACGCCTTCCGGCCCGGCGACGTGTTGGTGAGCCGCAAGGGCATCACCGTCGAGATCGGCAACACCGACGCCGAGGGACGGCTGGTGCTGGCGGACGCCTTGGCTCTGGCAGACGACGACGAGCCGCAACTGCTGATCGACATGGCGACCTTGACCGGGGCTGCTCGCGTCGCGCTCGGTCCCGATCTGCCACCCTTCTACACCGGCGACGAAGCGCTGGCCTCCGACCTGGCTGCGGCCTCCGTCGCAGTCGAGGATCCACTGTGGCGCATGCCGCTGTGGAAGCCCTATGCCGCAAAGCTGTCGTCGAAGATCGCCGACATCAACAATGTCACGTCAGACAGTTTCGCCGGCTCAATCACCGCGGCGCTTTTCCTGAAGCGCTTCGTCGAGAAGACCGCCGCCTGGGCGCATTTCGACATCTTCGCCTGGAACCCGTCCGATCGTCCGTACGGTCTCGCCGGCGGCGAGGCGCAAGGCATCCGCGCGCTGGAAAGGGTCATCTCGAAACGCTACGCCTGACGCTGCGGTGCAGGACAGTCTCGTGACTGAAACGGAACCGAAACAATTTGCCGTCATTGTGGCCGGATGTCGATTTCGATGCGCCCGAGCCAGGCCTTGCGACTGTGGCAGCAGGTGATGCTGCACCAGGTGCGCGACGATGCGCCGGACCTCACCATGCGCCAGACGGCGATCCTGTTCACGATCTATCTCGATCCACCGCCGCATACAGTGCGCGGCCTCGCCGCGCGGCTCAATGTCACCAAGCCGGTGATCACCCGGGCGCTCGACACGATGGGCGCAATGAAGCTGGTTTCTCGCCATCGCGATGAGCTCGACAAGCGCAACGTGCTGGTCAAGCGAACCGTAGAAGGTGCTCTCTTTGTCGAGCGCTTCGGCGATGTTATCATTGCCAGAGCCCAGGAATTGCCGATCTAGAGCAGGATTCCGAACCGCAGGTCAGCGAAGCAAAGCAGCACCGTTTTCGGAAGAGACCATGCTCCAACACCAAGCCAGAGCCGAGTTGCCGATTTGACCGTCAGGGATGCCCGCCTTCACGCCTTCCGTTCCGATCTCGCCGATATCAGGCTGAAAGGCGAGGTCGCCGCCGATCGCTTCGTCGCCGGGCGGCCAGCGCGGATTTCAGCCGCAGTGGCCGATGTCCGCAAGGCGCCGCGGCCGGATGCCGGTGTCAACACGCAAGCCCTGTTCGGCGACGACGTCCTCGTCTTCGAAGATGCCGAGGGCTGGGCCTGGATCCAGTCGGACCGCGACGGCTATGTCGGCTATGTCGCCGACACCGTGCTGGGCGGACGGGACCATGCGCCCACCCATGTCGTCTCGGTGCCGCGTACCTTCCTCTATCCGGGATCTGATTTGCGGCTTCCGCTGAGCGGGCAGCTGTCGATGGGATCGGCGCTGACGGTGACCGGCGCGGCAGAAACGCGCGGCACGCATTATGCGCTGCTGCCGTCCGGCGAGGCTGTCATATCAGGCCATCTCAGGCCTCTGGGAGAGCCGGCTGCCGACTATGTCGCGGTCGCGGAGGCTTTTCTCGGCACGCCCTATCTGTGGGGCGGCGCCTCCGGCTTCGGCATCGATTGCTCCGGCCTCGTGCAATTGGCGATGCACATGACCGGCAGGCAAGTGCTGCGCGATTCCGACATGCAGGCGGCGACCATCGGCGAGCCGCTCGACCCGGGTCCGGATCTTGCCGGGTTGCGGCGCGGCGACCTGGTGTTCTGGAAAGGCCATGTCGCTGTCATGACCGACCCGGAAACGATGATCCACGCCAACGGCCACACCATGCTGGTCTCGCGTGAAGGGTTCAGGCAAGCCCTCGCCCGCATCGGCTATCTCTATGGCGGTCCGACAGGGTTTAGGCGGCCGTAGCGCAAGCGCTTTTCCTTCTCTAATCACCAACGTTGCAGGATGGGCGGCCAAAGCGAAGCTGCCGATCTCCCCCCAAGTGGGGGAGATGTCCGGCAGGACAGAGGGGGGCGCCGTAGAGCGCCAACCTCAATACGGACCGAGCACTGACCAAATGCCTCACACGCCACTGCCTCCGCGAAATCGCGCAAATGCCAAATCGATGCGCAAAGCCATGACCGACGCCGAACTGAAGCTTTGGAACGAGCTTCGCGCGCATCGGCTGATGGGGCTTGGCTTCCGCCGACAATTTCCGATCGCTGGTTACATCGTCGACTTCGCTTGCCCGGACAAGAAGCTCGTCGTCGAAGTCGATGCTTCGCAGCATGCCGAAGCCAATACAGGCGACGAGGCGAGGACAAAGCGTCTGGAACGGGATGGCTGGACCATCCTGCGCTTCTGGAATGACGACGTCATTCGTGACATCGACAATGTCTGCCAGCATATTGTCATCGAGGCGGGGCTCGCCGGTGCGACTTGATACGCCGGCGCGAGGCGCCCCCTCTGTCCTGCCGGACATCTCCCCCACAAGGGGGGAGATTGGCAGTTTCGCTCTGGCCGCCAATCCTGCAACGTTGGTGATTAGCGGAAGCAGACAAGACAGCCAATCTCCCCCCTTGTGGGGGAGATGGCCGGCAGGCCAGAGGGGGGCGCAGTAGAGCGCCCACCTCACTTGCGACCGAAGCCGCGCACGATCACCTTTTGTTCCGATTCTGCTTGGCGATTGCGCGGCGCCGCGCTACCTCTGGCGGGTGACAGAGCAGCCGCGCCTCGCCGAACAGAATGCCGCCGTGCGCTTGCCCGAGCCATTCCTCAAATGGTTCGCGCAAAGAGGCTGGTCGCCGCGCGCCCACCAGGTAGAATTGCTGGCGACTGCCCAGGCCGGGCAATCGGTTCTGCTGATCGCGCCGACCGGCGCCGGCAAGACGCTGGCCGGATTTCTGCCTTCACTAACCGAGTTGGCCGGGCGGCCAGGGAGAAAGCCAGGGCAGGCGCGTCGCGGCATCCATACGCTGTACATCTCGCCGCTGAAAGCGCTGGCCGTCGACATCGAGCGCAATCTCGGCAAGCCGGTGGAAGAGATCGGCCTATCTCTCACCATCGAGACGCGCACCGGCGACACGCCCGCGCACAAGCGCCAGCGCCAGAAGCGGGCCCCGCCCGACATCCTTCTGACGACGCCCGAGCAACTGGCGCTGCTGATTGCTGCGCCCGACGCCAGGCGCTTCTTCGAGGATCTGCGCTATGTGGTGCTCGACGAACTGCATTCCTTGGTGACGTCGAAGCGCGGGCATCTCCTGTCGCTCGGGCTGGCCCGGCTGCGATCCCTTGTTCCCGGCTTGCAGACGATCGGCCTGTCGGCGACGGTCGCCGAGCCGGACGAATTGCGGCGCTGGCTGGTCAGCCAGAATCCACCGGGTGGCATGGCCGAATTGATCGTCGTCACCGGAGGCGCCAAGCCCGACATCTCCATCCTCGACTCGGAACAGCACGTGCCGTGGGCCGGACATTCGGCCCGCTACGCGACACCGGAGATCTATAGCGAGATCAAGCGACACAAGACGACCCTGCTGTTCGTCAACACGCGCAGCCAGGCCGAACTGCTGTTCCAGGAATTGTGGCGGGTCAATGAGGACACTTTGCCGATCGCGCTGCATCACGGCTCGCTCGATGTCGCCCAGCGCCGGCGCGTTGAAAAAGCCATGGGCGAGAATGCCTTGCGTGCCATCGTCGCCACGTCGACGCTCGACCTCGGCATCGACTGGGGCGATGTCGACCTGGTCGTGCATGTCGGCGCTCCCAAAGGTGCGAGCCGGCTGGCGCAGCGCATCGGCCGCGCCAACCACCGCATGGATGAGCCGTCGAAGGCGATCCTGATTCCGGCCAACCGCTTCGAGGTGCTGGAATGCCGGGCGGCGCTCGACGCCAATTATCTCGGCGCCCAGGACACGCCGCCGCTGGTCAATGGCGGGCTCGACGTGCTGGCGCAGCATGTCCTGGGTTGCGCCTGCGGCGCGCCTTTTCATGCCGATGCGCTGTTCGAGGAGGTGCGAACCGCCGCGCCCTATGCCGAACTCGACCGGCCGACGTTCGATCGTGTCGTCGACTTCGTCGCCACCGGCGGATATGCGCTGAAAAACTACGAGCGCTACGCCCGCATCCGCCTGAACAAGGACGGGTTGTGGCGCGTGTCCAATCCTCGCATCGCCCAGCAGTACCGGCTGAATATCGGCACCATCATCGAGGTGCCGGCGCTCAACGTGCGTTATGTCAAGGCCGGCAGCAAAGGCTCTGCCTCGCGCGGCGGTCGGGTTCTCGGCAAGATCGAGGAGGCGTTCCTCGAAACGCTGACGCATGGCGATACCTTCATGTTCGCCGGCAAGGTGCTGCGCTTCGAGGGCATCCGCGACAATGAGTGCTTCGTGTCGAATGCGCCCGGCAGTGACGCCAAGGTGCCCTATTATGGCGGCGGCAAATTCCCGCTTTCGACTTACCTCGCCGAACAGGTCCGCATCATGCTGGACGACCCGCAGCGCTGGAAGAAGCTGCCGGAACAGGTCGCCGACTGGCTGCGCTTCCAGGCCGACAAATCGGTGCTGCCGAAGCGCGACGACCTGCTGATCGAGACCTTTCCGCGCGGCAACCGCTACTATCTGGTGGCCTACCCATTCGAGGGCAGGCTGGCGCACCAGACGCTTGGCATGCTGCTCACCCGCCGCCTCGACCGGGCGGGAGCCAGGCCGCTCGGCTTCGTCGCCACCGACTATGCGCTTGCCATCTGGTCGCTGGCCGATATGGGCAGGATGTTCCGGGCGAAGAAACCGTCGCTGGCCGCGCTTTTCGACCAGGACATGCTGGGCGACGATCTCGAAGCCTGGCTGGCCGGCAGCTGGCTCTTGAAGCGCACCTTTCGCAATTGCGCGCTCATTTCCGGACTGATCGAAAAGCGTCATCCGGGCCAGGAGAAGAGCGGCCGCCAGGTCACCGTCTCGACCGACCTCATCTACGACGTCCTGCGCAGCCATGAGCCCGACCACATCCTGCTGCAGGCGACGCGTGCCGACGCGGCCACGGGTCTGCTGGATGTCAGCAGACTTGCCGAGATGCTCTCGCGTATCAAGGGACGAATCGTGCATAAAGACCTCGAGCAGATTTCGCCGCTCGCCGTGCCGATCATGCTCGAGATCGGCAAGATGCCGGTGCATGGCGAGGCCGATGATACGCTGCTGATGGATGCGGCAACGCTGGTCGAGGAGGCCATGGGGACGAAATGACATTCGCACTCGCCATGACGGCGCTCCTGGCGGATGCCGATCCTATCGGCATCGCCGGCGAGCGTGCGATCTGCGATCGGCGCGGCGTGCTTTATTTTCCCGAGCTTCGGCTTCTGACCGTGTCCGACCTGCATCTGGAAAAGGGCTCGTCGCTGGCACGGCGCGGTACATTGATCCCGCCTTATGATACCGGTGCGACGTTACTGCGGTTGCAGGCGGTGATTGCCGATTATCAGCCGGCGATCGTCATCAGCCTCGGCGACAGCTTTCATGACGGCGGCGGCGCCGCGCGCATGCATGCGAGCTTTCGCGAACGGCTGGAAGCGCTGATGGCCGGTCGCGACTGGTTCTGGGTTGCCGGCAATCATGACCCGGATGCGCCGGCCGACCTGCCCGGCGAGACGGTGCGCGAGCTGGCCATAGGCTCTCTCGTATTCCGGCACGAGCCTTCGGCGGTGAGAGTGGAAGGCGAGGTATCAGGTCATCTGCACCCTTGCGCCCGCATCGTGCAGCAGGGCCGCTCGGTGCGACGGCGCTGCTTTGCCGGCGACGGCGGCCGCATGATCATGCCGGCCTTCGGCGCCTATACCGGCTCGCTCAATGTGCTCGACCGCGCCTATGCCGGGCTGTTCCGCCGCGAGACGCTGATGGCCTATATGCTCGGCACCGAGCGCATTTTTGCGATTTCCCACGCGATGCTGCGGCCGGGCTGAGCTGCTCTACCTGCCGTAGTAGAGGGTGACGGTGTGTTTCGCTTCGGCGAAGAACAGCCAGCGTTCGACCAGCATGCCGGCGAATTGGGCTGATGTGGCGAGTGCCGACAGCACCGCCGCATAGGGCCATGGCAAGGCGAACGCGGCAATCAGCAGCAAGACGGGCAGAGCGAAGGCCAGCACTTGCGTGATCTGGCGCAGCCGCGCCTTGTGCTTGCGGGCGATGCGAAAGCCCATCTCCTTGAGCAGGTAGTTTTCTTCGGTGTGCGGCCATTCCAGCGACCGCACCGTACCGCCGGCAAGTCCGGTCGCGGTGTTGGCGTTGGTCGGGATTTCCAGCCTGTCATTGTAGCGCCAATTTGCCAGCTTCCAGCCCCAGCCGAGCAAGGTCAGCAGCACGCAACCTGTCAGAACGATAGTCGAGCCGAGGGCGAAGCCCTGCAGCAGCGCGTTGAGAAGCACGCTGCCGCTCATCGCCGAAAAGATCAGGTAGCCGGGCAAAGTGAAGCGGCTGTGCCACTGGGCGATCGGCTTCAGCGAGGCATAGATCATGCCGGTGGTGCAGACGGTGGCGACCGCGCCGACCGCAGCCAGCAGCCCGGCGACGGCCACCCAGCCGTTTGTGCGGCCGAGGAACAGCCAGCCGAAGGCCAACAATCCCGCCGGCACGAAGGTCGCGACCGAGGCAACGCCTTCGCGCGACAGCCATGAGCTGCGCCATTGCGAGAATGCTCTCCAGGCGCGTTCTGGTCGGCCGAGATGGCCGGCCGACGACAGCAGGCCGGCCGAGATCAGGCCGAGAGCCAGCCCCATGCCGACGAGGCCGAGCCAGAAGTCAGGCGGGACAAATCCTTGTCCGGCCAGCACGCCGAGCAGCGCGAGCAGGCCGTAACCGGCGCCCGTGGCAGTGGTGAAGAAGACGACGGAGAAGGCTGGATGCATGAGGCTGGTTGCTGGTCAGTGCGAAAGCATGCGGTCGACCCAGCCGAGGAAACCGCCTTCGGCCTGCACCGGTTCGAGTCTCGGCGCCGGCACCGATGCAGCGCGCGGCGTGTGGGCGCGCGGCGGCAGATATTTGTTGGTCGGGTGATAGCCGAGTTCGGGCATCAGGTCGACGCCGCCGCGTTCGGCCACCAGTTGCGAGATCGCCGATGCCGGGTCGCCGAGATCGCCAAAGTGCCGCGCGCTGGTTGGACAGGCGGCGACGCAGGCCGGCACGCGGTCTTCTTCCGCCAGATTGTCGTTGTAGATGCGGTCGACGCACAGCGTGCACTTCTTCATCACGCCGACATCGGTATCGAACTCACGCGCGCCATAGGGGCAGGCCCAGCTGCACAATTTGCAGCCGATGCACTTGTCTTCGTCGACCAGCACGATGCCGTCCGAGGCCCGTTTGTAGGAGGCGCCGGTCGGGCAGACGGTGACGCAGGCCGGTGTCTCGCAATGCAGGCAGGAGCGTGGGAAATTGACCGTGCGCCCACCCATCTCCGTCATGTGCTCATAGCTGTGCACGCGGTTGAACCAGACCCCGTCGGCATCGCCGCCATAGGGATCGATGTCGGTCAGCGGCGCCATGTGACCGCCGGTGTTCCATTCCTTGCAGGCGGTAACGCAGGCTTGGCAACCGACGCAGGTGTCGAGGTCGATGACCAGGCCGAGCTTCTTGTCGGTATGGGCGGGAAGGCAGGTCATGATCTGGAAGCCTCTCTTGCCCGGCGGAATTCAGCGCCGAAACTGAGCTTGTCGGGCGAGGGCTCGAAATGCGGTGGCTGCCGGAAGCGCTCGAACTGCGGCTCAGTGAAGCCGGCTTCTTCAGCCGCGCATTTGACGATGCGGACGCGCAGGTCGAACCATGCCGCCTGGCCGGTCACCGGATCGGAATTCGAGTAGCGCTTGCCGTTCGCATCGGCAGAAGTCTGGTCGCCGATGATATGGTTGAGCAGAAAGGCGCGGCTGGATTCGGCCGCATCGTCCTTCAGCCCCCAGCTGCCGCGCCGCTTGCCGATCGCGTTCCAGGTCCACACCGTGTCGGCGTTGACCCCGTCGACCAGCTTGATCTGTCCCTTGACCCTGCCGTTGATGCTCTCGATCCAAACCCAGTCGTCATCGGCAAGCCCGAGGCCGGCGGCGGTTTGGCTGTGCACGAACAGCCGGTTCTGGCTGGTGATCTGCCTGAGCCAGGCGTTCTGCGAGCCCCAGGAATGATACATGTGCATCGGCCGCTGCGTCAGCGCATGCAGAGGGTATTTCTCAATGTCGACAACCGCCTCCTCGAAGGGCGTGTACCAGAACGGCAACGGGTCCATATAGGTTTCGATGCGGCTGCGCTCCGCCTCCGGCGGCAGCACCCTGCCATGGCCGCGCGCGGCGAGGCGAAACCGCTGCATCGGCTCGGAATAGAGCTGGAACACGATCGGCTCGGCCTTCGGGATGAAACCCATGGTCTCGGCAAACTCGAGGTACGATCGGTTGGCCATCTTGTAGTAGCGCTGGTCGTCGGCAAAATCGTGGTGCCAGAAGCCGCCATTGTCGATGTAGCGCTGAAGCTGGTCGGGATTGGCATCGCCCTTGCCGATCAAAATTCCGTCCTTGCCGCGCCAGCCGGCGAGCGGGCCGATGCCTGGCCTGCGCTCATGATTGACGATGTAATCGGCATAGTCGCGGTATTTGGCCGAGCCGTCGTCGGCGACGAAGCCGGGCAGGCCGAGCCGCGCGCCGAGCTCGATCAGCACCGTCTGGAACGCCCGCACGTCGCGGTCCGGCTCGACAACCGGATGACGGATGGCGTCACCCGGTCCATCGGCGTGGCTGATCGGCCGGTCGAGCAGGCTGATGCAGTCATGACGCTCGAGATAGGTGGTGTCGGGAAGCACGAGATCGGCGAACGGCACGGTCTCGGAATAATAGGCGTCGGAATAGATGATGAACGGGATCCTGTACTCGCCTGACGCATCCATGTCGGTCAGCATCGCCATCGTCTCGACGGTATTCATCGACGAATTCCAGGCCATGTTGGACATGTACATGAACAGCGTATCGATCCTGTAGGGGTCGCCGGCCCAGGCGTTACGGATGACCGTGTGCATGAGCCCGTGTGCTGCCAGCGGCGCATCCCAGGAATAGGCCCTGTCGATACGGATCGGCGTGCCGACGTCATCGACCAGCAGATCGTCCGGGCCGCAGACGAAACCGAGCGGCATGCCTTCGAGCGGCGTCATCGCCCTGACGTCCTTGCCCGCCGGCCTCGGCCCCGGCGGCGCCGACCGCGGATAGGGCGGCTTGAAGCGAAACCCGCCGGGCACATCCACCGTACCCAGGAGTACTTGCAGCAGGTGGATGGCGCGGCAGGTGTGAAAACCGTTCGAATGCGCCGAGATGCCGCGCATCGCGTGCATCGACACCGGCCGGCCCTTGATCGTCTCGTGCCGGCGGCCGGCCCAGTCGGTCCACGCCACCGGCAGTTCGATCGCCTGCTCGAAGGCGACATGCGCCAGTTCGGCGGCGATGCGGCGGATGGTGTCGGCGGTAACGCCGCAGCGTTCGGCGACCGCATCGGGAGAATAACTCTCGTGCAGGTAGCGGTCTGCGATAAGCTGGAAGACCGGTACGCAGCGGCGGCCATCGACCTGGAAGTTGCCGGTCAGCGCCGGCTTTGCGTCGGTATCGGTGGCGCTGACGGAGACTTTAGCCTGCCTATCCCAAGCCAGCGGATTGCCGCCGCTGTCGCGTGCGAACAGCCCGTCATCGGCTGCACCCGGCTCCTGGATGACGAGGACATGGGCGTTGGTGTAGCGCAGCAAATAATCGAGATCGACGCGGCCGGCCTTCAGCAGTTCATGGATGAGAGCAAACACGAACAGGCCGTCGGTGCCGGGCCGGATGCCGATCCAGTCATCGGCAATGGCGTTGTAGCCGGTGCGGCATGGATTGATCGAGACCACCTTGGCGCCGCGCGCCTTGAGCTTGCCAAGGCCGATCTTGATCGGATTGGAATCATGGTCCTCGGCGACGCCGAACAGCATGAAGTATTTGGTGTTGTCCCAGTCGGGTTCGCCGAACTCCCAGAACGAGCCGCCGATCGTATAGAGCCCGCCGGCCGCCATGTTGACCGAGCAGAAGCCGCCATGGGCGGCGAAATTCGGCGTGCCGAACTGGCTCGCCCACCAGCCGGTCAACGATTGCGACTGGTCGCGCCCGGTGAAGAAGGCGAGTTTCTTTGGGTCGGTGCGGCGGATTTTCGAAAGCCGTTCCGTCGCGATCGAGAAGGCCTCCTCCCACTCGATCTCGCGAAACTCTCCCGAGCCGCGCGGACCGCTGCGCAGCAATGGTTTCTTCAACCTGGCCGGACTGTAGTGCTGCATGATGCCGGCGCTGCCTTTGCCGCACAGCACGCCGCGATTGACCGGATGGTCCTTGTTGCCGTTGATGTAGCGCACCTTGCCGTCCTTGATGTGGACGTCGATGCCGCAGCGGCAGGCGCACATGTAGCAGGTGGTCTTGGCGATGCTGTCGGAGACGTCAGGCGAGGTATCGACGCCGTCGCCCTCGTCGGGCGCGCGGGTGTCGGCAAGCGACCGTTGGGACGGTGCGGAATTGGCGCCGCGCAGCGGTCCGTGGTTCATGATCCGGCGCTTTTGCGGTCTGCGAATTTGGCTCTCGTCTTCGGCCCAGGGCCGCGCATGTAGTGTTCTTCCGGATGATAACGGTCGCCGGCAAGCCGACGCCGCAGACCGCGGGTCCAATGGGCAAACATGGATTTGAACCGCCCGATCACTTTTCTACCCGTTGCAGGTTGGCCGCGATTTTTTTCCAACGTCGCCGTGAAAATTAGAACAAAGCAATCGATCCGTCTAACAAGTTGCTCTTGTAATTCCAATCGAAATTCTTTCTTAATTCTCCGCATGACCCTGGACCAACTGCGGATATTCGTTGCTGTCGCCGAACGGGGGCACATGACCAAGGCGGCCGAGCTGCTGGGCATTTCCCAGTCGGCCGCCTCGGCCGCCATCCGCTCGCTCGAACAGCAGCATGGCGTTCAGCTGTTCAACCGGGTCGGTCGCAACATCGAACTGGCGCAGACCGGGCGCAGGTTTCTGCCCGAGGCGAAGGCCGTGCTCGAACGGGCGGCTGCCGCCCACGACGTGCTGGAGCACGTCTCGCAGACGATCACCGGCAGCCTTTCCATCGCCGCCAGCCAGACCATCGCCAGCTACTGGCTGCCGCGCCGGCTGGCCTCCTTCCACGAGGCCTATCCCGCCGTCAGGCTGAGCGTGACCATCGGCAACACCAGGCAGGTTGAGACCACCGTACTCGACGGTACGGCTGATTTCGGCCTGGTCGAGGGGCGCACTGAATCGGACATATTGCGGCGCGCCAA
The DNA here is from genome assembly GCF_055811135.1 of Mesorhizobium sp. WSM4817. Taxonomy (NCBI): domain Bacteria; kingdom Pseudomonadati; phylum Pseudomonadota; class Alphaproteobacteria; order Hyphomicrobiales; family Phyllobacteriaceae; genus Mesorhizobium; species Mesorhizobium sp. WSM4817. The sequence continues at coordinate 22,220 of NZ_JBVVQQ010000015.1, forward strand.
GGTCGATGCGGATCGCCTGATGCTGGTCGTGGCGCATTCGCATCCCGAAATCGCCGAAGTCTCGCGCGGGCATCCCGATATCAGGGAACTCCGCTGGATCATCAGGGAAGGCGGATCGGGCACGCGCGAGGTGCTGGAAGATCTTGCCCGCCGCGAAGGGATCTCCTTCGCAGAGCTGCGGATATTCCTGGTGCTGCCGAGCAACGAGGCGGTCCGTCAGGCGGTCGAGGCCGGCGCCGGCGCCACCATCATTTCGGAGCTCGTTGTCGAACGCGCGGTTGCCGAAGGCAGCTTGCGGTCCGTGTCGATCGATCTGCCGAAGCGCGATTTCGCCATGATCACGCATCGTGACCGGCAGGCAAGTCTGGCCCAGATGGCGCTTAAGGCGCATCTGGGCGCGAGGGCCGGCGAGACCGTCCGGGGGTAAGCCGGGTCAGCCGAATTTCCGCTGCGCATCGAGCGCCAGCCCAAGCCCGACCGAGCCGAACATATCGCCTTCGATGACCGACGCCTGCGGCACCAGGGCCAGTATCTGCTGCCTTGCCAGCGGGATGGCGGTCGATCCGCCGGTCAGGAACACCGCGGTGATGGCGGTTGGTTTCACCTGCGCGTCGCGGATCGTCTCGCCAACCGTCGCAGCCACCCGTTCGATATCCCTGGCAATCGTGGCCTCGAGCCCGGCGCGCGAAATTTCGGTCGCAAACTTCGCTCCCGTCAGCGCGACCATCACCTCGGCGGACGATTGCTCCGTCAGCTCGATCTTGGCCCTCTCGACCAAAGCGGCCAGCGCGTGCCCGTAACGATGCTCGACGATGTCGATGAAGCGGTCGACCAGGTCGGCGCGTTCCGCCTCGTAGCGGATCTGGCGCAGATGCGTCATCGCCCGGGCGGTGTAGACCAGATTGATGCGCTGCCATGTCGCCAGGTCGATGAAGTAGCTGGCCGGCAAGTTGCGCTTGCCGTCCTTGGTCGGCGAGAGGTAGCCGAGTTGCGGCATCACATGGGCGATGCTCAACAGCCGGTCGAAGTCGGTGCCGCCGATATGGATGCCTCGGCTGGCCAGGATGTCGTCCTTGCGATCGAGGGAGCGGGCGCGCTGCGGCGAGACCCGCACGATCGAGAAGTCAGACGTGCCGCCGCCCATGTCGACGATCAGCGCCAGCTCTTCGCGCGTCACCTTCTGCTCGTAGTCGAGCGCCGCAGCGATCGGCTCGAACTGGAAGGCAATATGCTTGAAGCCCTGGGTACGGGCCGCGTTTTCGAGTTCACCTTCGGCCTTGGCATCGGCCTCGGCATCGTCGTCGACGAACTGCACGGGACGACCGAGCACCACGCTTTCAACCGTATCGTCCGCATCCTCTTCCAGCCTTTTCCTGAGGTGGCCGACGAACAGGCCGATGATCTCGGTGAAGGCGATCGATCGGGTTTTGATGCGCGTCTTTTCATGGACCAGCGTACCGCCGAGTACGCTCTTCAGCGAGCGCATCAGGCGACCTTCGATGCTGTCGGTATAGTCGGCGATGGCGCGGCGCCCAAAGTAGGTGCGGTTGTCCTCGAAATTGAAGAACACCGCGCTGGGCAGCGTCACCTCGCCGTCTTCCAGCGCCACCAATTGCGGCTGCCCGTCCCTGATCACGCCGACGGTGGAATTCGAAGTGCCGAAGTCGATACCGCCGAATGCTGGTCGCATCGCAAAGTCCTGCATTTCTGATTTGGGGAGCGACAGCTGGTGTTCGGCCGGGCCGGGGTCGCGGTCTAACCCACGAGCGTAAAAAGGGGAACCGCCTTTTGAAGAGAGTTTAATCCTTCCGGAAGACGAGCCTTCCGAGCCAGCCTGTCAGCATGGCCAACGACACCGCGAAGACGCCATACAGGAAAGAATAATCGTGGGCGACGCGGAAGATCGACTGTTCGAAACCGGATTTGCGGATTTCGAGCTGGGCGGAGCTTTCCTTGATGAACAGGCCGCTCTTGAACAGGAACGCACGAGCCTTGTGGGTGCCGACCGGAACATTGGGGGCGAGCCTGACGGTGGCGCGGAACAGGTTCTGCGACAGGAACTGCACGCCGCCGACATTCACGCTGTAGAGGCCGGTCGCCGTCTTGCGCTCGCGCAGCGCTGCGGTGAATTCCTGGATGGTCGCCGGACTGTCGCCAGCGTCGGCCGGCTGCATATAGATGTTGGCGGCGCCGAGCGACAGTTGCTTGTAGCTGTTGGGGTCGGTGACGTCCTGCAGCGGCCGCGTCGTCGCCACCGAATAGGACACCGGCACATTCTTGAAGGTCTCGGACTCCAGATTGATCCAGATGCCGAGCACCCGGTCCTTGCGGCGCACGACGACCTTCCGGGCCGGACCCTCAAGCACGACCACGATGTCGTAGCGCCCCTGGCGGGCGACACGCGGGTCGGCATTTTCCAATGAGCCGAAGATGGTGAGGTCGGCGCCGGAAAAGCCGGCGGTGATTGAGACATGGTCGGTGGACAGGCCGATCTGGATGTTTTCGGTAACCGGCGTCTGCGCTCTTGCCGGTGACGAGGCGGCGAACAGCGACAGCGAGGCAACGGCCAGGAACGTCCTAAAACCCGCCATCAGGTCGGATCCGCGCCGGACAGCGAATAGAGGCTGGGCGGCGTCACGAACAGATCGATGGCGAGCCGGATGGCAACCGCCAGGACCAGCAGTGCGAGCAGCGCCCTGAGCTGCTCGCCGCGCAGCCTTTGGCCGGCCTTGGCGCCGTATTGCGCGCCGGCGACGCCGCCCGCCATCAACAAGAAGGCGAGCATGACGTCGACCGTCTGGTTGGTGGTGGCATGGACCAGCGTGGTGTAGGCCGAGGTGAAGATGATCTGGAACAGCGAGGTGCCGACGACGACGTTGGTCGGCACTTTCAAGAGATAGATCAGCGCCGGCACCATGATGAAGCCGCCGCCGACGCCCATGATCGACGACAGGAAACCGATGCCGGCGCCGAGGCCGAGCACCGGGATGACGCTGACGAACAGCTTCGAGGCCCTGAACCGCATTTTCAGCGGCAAGCGGTGGATCCAGTTGTGCTGGCCGGATTTCTTCAGCACCGGTGCCGCGCCGCTGCGCGTGGCGCGCAGCGCATTGACGCTCTCGACCAGCATCAGCCCGCCGACGGTGCCGAGCAGCACGACATAGAGCAGCGAGATGAACAGGTCGAGCTGGCCGAGCCGGCGCAAGAAGCCAAAGACGAAGATGCCGCCGGTCGAGCCGACGATGCCGCCGGCCAAAAGCACACCGCCGAGCTTGAAGTCGAGCGTGCCGCGCTTCACGTGCGACAATGCGCCGGAGAAGGAGGAGGCGATGACCTGGTTGGCGCCGGTGGCGACTGCGATCGCCGGCGGTATGTTGTAGAAGATCAGCAGCGGCGTGATCAGGAAGCCGCCGCCCACTCCGAACATGCCCGAGAGGAAACCCACCGCCGCGCCCATGGCCAGCAGCACGAAGATGTTGACGGAAATTTCCGCGATCGGGAGATAGATGCCCACCCGTCAGTCTCGATCAGTTTGCCCGTCGGCGAATGCAACCGTGGCGGGCATTCGCGCCAAAAGCCTGTCCGTTCTTGCGCCGGCCGGGCGGCGAAGTCAAACCTCGCCACGTCGCCGAAACAAAAAACAACTCAATCAGTTAACAGGCAAATGTGTGGCAAAGGCGTCGCGGAAACGACGCATCTGACGTTATTTGCGCGCAAGCAGCGCCTTGACCAGCTTTTCGTCGACCGTGCCGGTAGGCTTCAGATCGTTGTCGGTCTGGAAAGCCATGATGGCATCCTTGGTTTTCTGGCCCATCACGCCGTCGTCATTGCCGGCCTCGTAGCCGTTCTTGTTGAGAATGCGCTGGATGTTCTGAACGACCTTCTTCATGTCGACGCTGGCGGTCGTCTGCGGCGTGCCGTCCTGCCACGATTCGGGAATATCGGCCGAATTGGCCGCAGGATCGAGCGGCTTTGCCTTCCACAGCTCCGTGGCGGCGCGTGCGCGTTCGAGCTGCTCGGGCCTGAGCGCCTTGGCGATCTCGTCGCGCTTTGCCGCCGCATCCTTGTCGCCGGTCTTGGCGACGAGCGCGAACCATTTGTAGGACTCTTCGAGATTCTGCTTCATGCCGACGCCCTTCGCCGCCAGGATGCCGAGATTGAACTGGCTGTCCTTAACGCCGAGATCGGCGGCGGCCTGGAACCAGTGCGCGGCCGATTCATTGTCGGTCACGCCGTCCGCCGCCATGGCGAAGAGCACGGCGAGGTTGTGCATGGCGCTGGCGTTGCCCTGCGCGGCGGCGAGCTGGTACCAGGTCTTCGCCTTCTTGACGTCGCGCGAAACGCCGGTGCCCTTCTCGTAGAAGTTGCCGATGCGGTATTCCGCCGGTGCGAAGCCGAGCTCGGCTGATTTCTCGTACCATTTGGCGGCCGCTGCCATGTCTTGCTTGACGCCGCGCGATTCGGCGTAGCGCGAGCCGATCTCGAACAGTGCCTTGGCGTCGCCGCCGGCCGCTGCGTCACGCAAGGCAGCCGGGCCGGCATCGGCTGGAATGTCGATCTTGGCAGTGGCCGCCGCCGTCGAAGCAACCGCTGACGTGACCGTGCCGGTCATGTCCTGGGTCGCGGGCGTGGCGTCCGGCGCGGTGGCCATTGGTTCGGCGTCCGCAGCCGTCGGGCCCGCAGTTGCCGACGCTGTCACGTTCGCCGCCGCCGGATCGGGCGATGTCGTTGAAGCCATTGGTGCAGGAACAGGCTCGGCCGCGGAGCCTGAGTCGACCGACGTTTCGGCATCCGCCGATCTCTCGTTATCCGACGGCGCCTGCGCCGGCATGTCGTCCTCGGCTACCGATTCGGATGGCTCTGCCTGCCGGACAGCGTGGTCTGGTGCGCTATCCCCTGCAGTTTCTGTGTCCGTCTTCGGCTCGTTGACGGTACCGATCGATGCGCTTTCCGCTGGCTGCGCGGCCGCCATCGGCGCCGTGTCGTTGCTGGCAATATCGACCGGGTCGGAGACAAAGGCCTTGCCTAATTGCAGGCCGGCCAGCGCCAGCATGACCGCGGCGGCTGCCATCAGAATCGGCTTGCGTCGCGCCTTGAGCAAGTCGCCGATCCTGAGCGCCTTTACCGGCCCCCTCATCGTCGATTGCCGCTTGAGAGCGTCGGCCTCGGCAGCGGCCGCTTGCGCCGCGCGCCTGGCTGCGGCGATGAAGTCGGATTTCGATGCGTCGGCATTGCCGGCCCTGCCGGGCGGGCCGCGTTCGTCGCGCACGCGCTTCATGATGGCGTTGAGGTCAGGTGGGCCGGAGCCGGGCTCCAGCGGCCGGTTGGCAACCTTCGGGTCCAGCGGCTCGTCGAGATCGGCAACCGGTATCTCAACATCAGGCGCGGAGCCGGCAAGCGGTGGAACAATCGTCTCCTTCTTGGCCTTGAAGGCGCGCGCCAGTCCGCCGAGCATCGACTTCCGGCCGCCGGTCGGCTGGCTTTTTTCCGACGTGTCCGAGCCCAGCGCCGCCATGGCCGCGGCCGCGGCGGCTTCGGCCGGCGTGCGCGTGCCCGGGTCGCTACGCGTGCCCGGTTCGCTATGGGAACCTGGTTCATCGCTGATCATGGCAGAGACATGGCTGTCGAGGTCGGCCATGTCTTCCGTCAGCGGCAGTGGCTGGTCGATGTCCATGGACGGCGCGTCACGTACGGCCATCTTTGACGATCGCACGCCGCGCCAGCTGTCCGGCTCGGCCGGTTGCGTATTCAGAAGTTCGCTCACAGCGTCGGTCGGCTCGCCGGTTTCCAGCGAGCCCAGCCGGTCGACGATCTTGAGCAGCGTGTCGTGGATGGCTTCGAAGGTCCTCGAATTGCGCTCGTCGGAACGGCGCGTCAGTGCTTCGAGCGTCTTCAGATCCTGGGCGAGGCCAGAGACGGCCGCCGTGTTGGCACTGGAGCCCGCCAACGAACGGACGGCGCTCTCGGCTGCCTCGCGCGCCGCGCTGAGGATGGAATCGCGGGTGCCAGCCAGCGACTTCTCGATTTCGTTGAGACGAGGGCTGATATCCTCCAATTCCGGCAGTGGCGCGCCGGGTTTCGAAAGGTGCGCCGACAGGCCCGCGACCTGCGCTTCCAGGCTGCGGATCAGGGCCGGGTCGATACCGGCGACTTGTGCCGCCGATGAATCCAGCCGGATTGAAATGTCTTCGAGCCGGCTTTCCAGGCCACGGATCGCGGCTTCACCTGCGTGATCGGGAACGCGCGTCTCCAAGCGCTTGGCCAGCGCGCTGAAGCGGGCGTCGAGGGCGTCCATGATGCCGGCCCCGTCGATCTGCGGCATGCGCTGGTCCAGCCTGTCGGCAACTTCGTCCAGCCGGCGCTCGAGATCGCGAAACAGCATGTTGCCTTGTTCGATCGCGTCGCCCTGGCGACGCTCCATCATGCCGGACAGCACGTCGAAACGCTGTTCCAGCCCCTGGAAGATATAGTCGGCGTCCGGCATGGCAGGCGCCCGGTCGATCTTGTCGGCAATAAGCGCGATCTGCTTGTCGAGACGCTCCATCGCCTGCTCAGGCAAATTGGCCCGGCTGGCAAGATCGTCGACCCGGCTCGACAGCATGTTGAGGCGGTCGATGACCTCGCCACTGGGGTGGACTTGCGTCACTTCCTCGATCTGTTCGGCAAGCGAGGCGATCCGCTTCTCGATACGCTCGAATGCTTCGGGGTCGAATGAATTGGCCTGCGCGGCGACGGTCGAGGCGACGATGGCGCGGGAAATCTCGTCCAGCCGCTCGTCGATCATTGCGAATGTGCTGCTGCCGAGGCTGTCCTGCTGGCGGGCGAAATGCTCGACGGCGCCGGCAAGCGTGCGGACCTTCTCTTCGAGCGAACGCAGCGACAGCGATTCCGGCAGATTGTTGACGGCATTGCTGATCTGTTCGAGCCGTTCGGTCAGCATCGAAAGACCGGGTGCGTCCGACCGCTGTCGCTGATCGGCATCGACACGATCCTCGAACGCGGTCCAGCGGCGGTCGAACTCGTCCCAGCGGCGGCCGACCGCCTGCACACTCTCCTCGCGCGCCAATGTGTCGAGCGCGGCCTTGACCTGCTCCAGATCGAGCCGGAGCATGTTGACGCTTCTGTCGTCGCTCTTTTCGGCCAGGGACTGGATGGCGCCGGAAAGCCGCTCGAACTCGACGCCGAGTTCGGCGCTGCCTTTGCCTCCCGTCGATTGGCCACCCGGCTCGGTGCTTGCCTGGAAAGCCCGCTCGATGTCGTTGCGCAGCGCTTCGAATTCGCGCTGCAGGCCGGCGGTCATCTGGTGGCGCAGTTCCTCGCGCAGGCCGCGCAATTCGCCGGCGATCTTGCCGACCACGGCGACGCCGTCCTCCTGGCCGCGCACGCGGTCGATGTCGCGGGCGATCGCCTGGTAATTCTGGTCGAAGGCAGCCGGCGCCGGGCTTTTCGGCGGCTGCTCGGGGCGCGGATCCTCATAGGGCCGGGCGCTGGCATAGCGCGGCTCCGCGCTCAGCCGGCGCGGATCGGGACGTTCGCTCAAGTCCTCGCGCGTCCGCTCCAGCCGCTGCTCCAGCGTTTCCAGGGAACGGTTGAGCTGTTCAAGCGTGGTGTATGGCCTGCGCTGCCGGCCGGTGTTGAGTGTATCGAGATAGGACCGCTTGCTGTTCATCGATGCGCCCGTTCAGTTTCACTGCTGGCTTTATGACCAGTTCCCAAAGTCCTGCCGGAAACGAAGACGGCCGCGGCTTTGCTGCGGTGGGCTCCGAAACCGTGAAAAATTCGCTACAGGATAACCACGGGTGACCGACATGCGCACAATTCGCCCAACGTGGTAAACAACGCGTTAACCAAGCTTAAGAAGTTGCAACGATGTTGACGAGCGCCTGAAGCGCCGCCGGGCCATGCGGTGGCGGATGCGGCAAAAAGGTCCTCCCGCACGACGCCCTTGCTTCGTGAGGCGGCTATCGGTATAGAATTGACGTAAACGTAAGGGTGCAGATTGTGCCGTTTGCGATTTTGTTTGTTGAAACCACGAGTGGAAGCACGCCCCCGCTTCGACTCAGGCGACGCACGGTCCAGGACCGCGGCGCCACCAGATGGGGAAAGCCAGTGACCATGAAACTTGTTTCGCCCGGCGAAGCCGCGGCCAATACCAATGACATGTCCGATAAAGCCGGCGAGGATCTTGTCCGCATCGGCGAGATGGCCAAGAAATACGGAGTAACGCTGCGTACGCTGCGTTTCTACGAGGACAAGGGCCTTCTCAATCCGCAGCGCGACGGCTCGACCCGTCTCTACACGCGCCGCGACAAGGCGCGGCTGAAGCTGATCCTGCTCGGCCGCAAGGTCGGGTTCTCGCTGCGCGACGTCAAGCAAATGATGGACCTCTACGACCCCAGCGGTTCCAACACGAAGCAGTTGCGACTGACGCTCGACAAGTCGGAGAAGCAGCTTGCCCGCCTGCAGAAGCAGCGGGCTCTGATCGACGATGCCATCAACGAGTTGAGCAACTCGATGGCGGCGGTGCGTCAGATGCTGAGCGAACGCTCGGCGCCGCAGGCCAGCGTCGCCGGGTAATTCTTCGCCCGCTTCCGGTGAACCTTCTGGGAGAGAGCCGCGTGGGCCTTGGCTGCGCGGCTCTTCCCTTTGTCTTGCGGCTGCGACGGGACGAAGATCTTTCAATCTGTTCGGACTGGCTACGGCCAGCGCCGTTACGCTATGAGCGAGCGGCGGGGATTAATTTGTCGCATCAAAAAATTGACGTTTACGCAAACGTCAACTTTTGCTATTCCGACCTGAACATTGGTCCGCATGCCCGTCTGACTTCACATTGGGGATTCGGGGCCAAGGCCGCATGGTGGAGGAAATGCATGCCGATCTACAGGGCGCCGGTCCAGGACACGCTGTTTGTGCTGAAAGAAGTGCTGGGCTACCAGCGCTATTCCAATCTTCCCGGATTTTCCGACGCGACGCCGGACGTGGTCGAGGCCATCCTCGCCGAGGGCGCCAAGCTCGCTGAAAATGTCATGCAGCCGCTGAACCGCGTCGGCGACATGGAAGGCTGCGAGCGCCATGGCGACGGTTCGGTGACGACGCCGAAGGGCTTCAAGGAGGCCTTCGACCAATACCGCGAGGGCGGCTGGTTGGGGCTGGCCGCACCCGTCGAATTTGGCGGCCAGGGTCTGCCTTACGCGGTGCATACCGCTGTTTCCGAATATATGATTTCGGCCAACATGTCGCTGATGATGTACCCCGGCCTGACGCAGGGCGCGATCGCCGCGATCATTACCCATGGCACCGACGAGCAGAAGGCGCTCTGGTTGCCGAAGCTGGTCGAAGGCGTCTGGACCGGCACCATGAACCTGACCGAGCCGCATTGCGGCACCGATCTCGGCCTGCTGCGCACCAGGGCGGTTCCCAATGGCGACGGCACCTACAGGATCTCAGGCCAGAAGATCTTCATATCGGCCGGTGAGCACGACATGGCGGACAACATCGTCCACCTGGTGCTGGCCCGCATCGACGGCGCGCCGGAAGGCGTGAAGGGCATTTCGCTGTTCATCGTGCCGAAACTCAAGCTCGATGCATCAGGCAATCCTGGCGAGAAGAACACCGTCTCCTGCGGCTCGATCGAGGAGAAGATGGGCATCCATGGCAATTCGACCTGCGTCATGAATTATGACGAGGCACAAGGCACGCTGCTTGGCGAGACGAATGGCGGGCTGAAAGCCATGTTCACGATGATGAACGAAGCGAGGCTCGGCGTCGGCCTGCAGGGGCTCTCTCTGTCGGAGGTCGCCTACCAGAACGCTGTGTCCTATGCCAAGGATCGCCTGCAGGGACGCTCGCTGTCTGGGCCGAAGGCGCCGGACAAGAAGGCCGACCCGATCATCGTCCACCCCGATATCCGCCGCAGCCTGATGACCATGAAGGCCTTCAACGAGGCCGGTCGCGCACTGGCACTGTGGACGGCGATCAAGTCCGATATCGCCCACCGTGCCAGTGACGACAGGGACCGCCAGGCCGCCGACGACTACACCGGGCTGATGACGCCGGTGGTCAAGGGCGTGCTCACCGACAAGGGTTTCGACCACGCAGTGATGGCGCAGCAAGTGTTCGGCGGGCACGGCTATATCGAAGAGCACGGCATGAGCCAGTTCGTGCGCGATGCCCGCATCGCCATGATCTACGAGGGTGCCAACGGCATCCAGGCGCTCGACCTCGTCGGCCGCAAGCTGGCCTTGAATGGCGGCCGTGCCGTGCAGGCCTTCTTCAAGGAGGTCGGCGAGTTCTGCGAGGAGAACCGCACTGACGAGAAGATGGCGCCCTTTACCAAGGCGCTGAAGAAGGGCCTCAACGATCTGCAGGCGGCGACGATGTGGCTGATGCAGAACGGCATGGCCAAGCCCGATAACGCCGGTGCCGCCTCGACCGACTACATGCATCTCTTCGGCCTGGTGGCGCTGGGCTATATGTGGGCGCAGATGGCCAAGGCGGCCGGGGCGAAATTGGCGAACGGCGCCAATGGTTCTTCGGCGTTCTACGATAGCAAGCTGGTGACGGCGCGCTTCTTCATGGAGCGGATCATGCCGGAAACGTCGGCGCACCTCGCCCGCATCTCCAGCGGCGCCGATACATTGATGGCACTGCCGGCGGAAGCGTTCTAAGCTCGATTTTCCTTCCCCCTCGAGGGGAGGGTGGCCCGAAGGGCCGAGAGGGGTCCTGCGTGCAGTGCGCCGACCTGGTTGGCGCCTTGGGAGGAGAATGATCGCGTTGCCTCAAATCCATGTCAGTTTCGAACAGCAGTAAGATAAGATCGAGCACTTCATCGGCGACCCCACCCGGCCCTTCGGGCCACCCTCCCCTCGAGGGGAGGGGGGCGTCGGCGCAAGGGAGAAACAGCATGACCAACCCCGCCGAAATTCTTGGCCTTCCCAA